>NZ_JAGE01000001.1:1702500-2002500 GCF_000526495.1 Ruminiclostridium josui JCM 17888
CATGCAAAATGCGGTGTTATTATGCAGTTTTTTGCACCAAGCAAAGGGTTATCTCCTGTTATTGGCTCAACAGACACCACATCTGTTCCTAAGCCCGCGAGTTTTCCTGTTTTAAGAGCGTCTGCCACATCGTTTTCGTCAATAACTGGTCCTCTTGATGTATTTATAAGAAAAGCCCCATTCTTCATTTTAGATATTGTAACCTTGTTTATTAGTCCTTTTGTATGCTCTGTCAGAGGACAGTGTACTGTTATAAAATCTGACTCGGCAAGTACCTTCTCCAATTTAGCATATTTTATATTATCCGTTTCAAGGTTAGGTTTTGATGTTCTGCTGTAAAACAATACTTTCATACCGAATATCTCTGCTATTTTGGCTACTCTTTGTCCTATGGCGCCAAACCCGATTATACCTAAAGTTTTATTTTTTATTTCAATAAGAGGATAGTCCCAAAATGAAAAATCAATGTTCTTTGTCCACTTTCCTGCATGGACAGCTCTATTATGTTCACCAACGTGGTGACAGAACTCTAGTATAAACGCAAATACCATTTGAGCTACTGAATCCGTACTGTATGCAGGTACATTTGTCACAATTATTCCGAGTTCCTTTGCACATTGAATATCAACTACGTTATATCCTGTCGCCATTACGCCAATATATTTAACTGATGGGGTTTTTTCTAATATTTCTTTTGTAAGAATTACTTTGTTTGTAAGAACTATTTCTGCATTATCAATTCTTTCAATTATCTTGTCAGCCGGAGTTCTGTCGTATACTATCAATTCGCCGAGTTGTCCCATTGCATCCCAGGACATATCTCCTGGATTCAGTGTATATCCGTCTAATACAACTATTTTCATGATTACCTCCAGTTAATGAGCTTATTTAGTATTAACCCCTGTTCAAAGGGAATTTATTCTAGCTATCATAATTTATTATACAATTATAATTCATATAAATTCCCTGTTCCAGAGCATTTCTCAAATAAAAATAAAGAAGCTGCCTATCTATTGATGGGCAACTCCTCTATTGTTATTGTATAGGTACGTATTTAATTTTTGGTTAACCGTTTCGCAATTTTTTCACCTGATACTTGGATTATCTGGACAACAATTATTAATAAAATAACTGTTATAAACATTACATCCATCTGGTATCTATAGTAACCGAATCTGACTGCCAAATCGCCAATACCGCCTCCGCCGACAGTCCCTGCCATTGCCGAATATCCTATAATACTTATTATAGTTACTGTTAAAGCCCTTATTAAGGAAGGCAAAGCCTCCACCAGCAATACACCCGATACGATATGCTTTATTCCGCCTCCCATAGCTAAAGCTGCCTCTATCAAACCTTTATCAACCTCTTCAAAGGAAACTTCTGCAAGCCTTGCAAAAAATGCTATTGATGCAGCTGTCAATGGTACCGATGCCGCTTTTGGCCCTATAGTAGAGCCTACTAGCTTCAGTGTTACGGGAACTAAAAGTACCAGAAGAATAACAAACGGTATGGATCTTATGATGTTTATGATAAAACCTGCAATAATATTAATTGTCCTGTTTTTATAAAGCAAGCTGTTGGAGGTTATGTAAAGAATAAGTCCTAATAGTAGCCCTGCCACACAGCCAATAACTGTTGCAATAGACACCATCAATAAGGTTTCTTTTGCCGCTTTTCCCAGTTGGGATAAAAACTCTAAGCTATATTCCATGCAGATTCTCCTTTCTTCCCATTGTAGTATGTAGTTATTTCTTCCACGTTGTCAGAAATAAACTGCTTTGCTCTCTCACATTCCTCCTGAGGCCCTTCAAGTGTCACGAAAAGTATACCTATTGGCTTCCCCTTAATATATTCTATTTTTCCGTGAAGTATATTGAGTATAATATCAAACTTTTTGTTTGCTAAAGATATAATGGGTTCTACGCTCTTATCTCCCTTGTATACAAGCTTTAGTATTTCACTCTCAAGAGATTCAACAATTTCTAAAGGCAGCTTTATATTATCCTTTATAAGACTTTGTGTTATCTCATTTGATGGTGAAGCAAATATCTGATATGTATCGTTTTCTTCTATAATGACCCCCTGACTCATAACAGCTATTCTGTCAAATAGTGTTTTAGCTATCTCTAACTGATGTGTTATAAATACTATGGTTATTTCAAGTTCTCTGTTGATTTTCCTGAGAAGTTGTAAAATTTCCTCTGTTGTTTGAACATCCAAAGCCGAAGTAGCCTCATCGCACAGCAATACCTTTGGATTTGCTGCTAATGCTCTTGCTATTGCAACTCTTTGCTTTTGTCCTCCGCTCAGGTTGGCCGGATATACCTTTTCCTTATCAGATAGCCCAACTATTTCAAGGAGTTCCTTTACTCTTTTACTTCTATCCTGTTTGGGGTAATTCTGAATTTTTAATGCAAATTCAATATTCTGACCTACTGTTTTTCTTGAGATAAGGTTAAAGTGTTGAAAAATCATTCCTATTTTTCTTCTAATATTTCGCAGGTTTTTGCCTTTTGCATTTGTTATATCTTCTCCATCCACAAATACCCTGCCTTGGGTGGGCTTTTGCAAACCGTTGAGAGTTCTTATAAGACTGCTTTTGCCCGCCCCGCTGGTGCCTACTATTCCGAATATCTCCCCTTTACGGATATGCAGTGAAACGTCTTTTACTGCTACAACATCTTTTTCTTTTTTCTGTTTGAATTCTACACTTACGTTTTCAAGTCTTATCATATGACCTCTCCCCTCTTTAACCACGATAGCTTTTACTGATGAAACGGTAAGTTCCTATTTGCTGAACCATTCGGGGAAATCAAAATCCTTGAATATATTTTTATCGTCTTCTATTACGTTTCTAAATGCCTGTGATTTAACTATTTCTTCTATGTCCTTTACAAACTTGGTTTCTTTATCTTGTGTCCTTACAGCTATAACATTTTTATAAGGTTCATCTAACTTTTCCTTGGCAACAGCTTCTGAAAGTTTCAATCCGGCTGATATAGCAAAATTACCGTTTACTATTGCTATGTCTGCACTGTCCAGAGTTCTTGGAAGCTGTGCAGCTTCTGCCGGTGTAAAAACAAGTTTTTTAGGATTTTCGGCTATGTCATTTTCAGATGCCTTTGTTAAATCTATGTCAGGCTTTAAGGTTATAAGATTTACCTGTACAAGAAATCTTAGGGCTCTTGCCAGATTGGGAACATCATTTGGCAATGTAACTGTTGCTCCATCAGGTAATTCTTCAAGTTTTTTAATTTTTTTAGAAAATATCCCCATGCTAGCAGTTGGTATACTGATTACTGGGCTAAGTTCAAGTTTGTGTTCTTTTGCAAAGTTCTCCAAATATACTGTATGCTGAAACAGATTAACGTTTACTTCTCCATTTCCAAGGGCAATGTTTGGTTGAACATAATCACTGAATTCCATAAGTTCAACATCATAGCCCTTTTTTTCAAGTTCAGGTTGTATAGCCAATTTAACCATATCTCCATATGGTCCCGGTGCTACCCCGAACACTATTTTCTTTTCACCGTCTTTACCTGCTGTCGACTGCTGCGATGATGATACGTTTGAATTTTGAGAAGAATTTGTACTGCCGCACGCTGCTACACCCAATCCCAATGCTAAAGTTAAAATACCTGCAATACTTGCTTTTATTATCTTTCTCATTTTAACACCCCTTTTTTCTAAAAAGTTATATGTATCGTTCCTTTATAAATTTAATATGCTTATCTCTTTGCCTTTCAATTTTTTCAATATCTTTATCTGTCAAATGTTTGAAACGTCCTTGCCTTTTAAGATGTGCTCTAACGCTTGTGAACTCCTTCACATCTTTGTTAAGTTTGTACTTTCCGTCCTCATATTCTGCCAGATACCAAAGTCCGCATTCTATTGCTTCTCTTGCAATGTCTATGGTTTCACTGCTGTCTATCCCCCATCCTGTAGGACATGGTGCTGCAATGTGTATATATGATGTGCCATTGGTGTTTTTTGCTTTCTCCACCTTTCGGATATAATCTGGGATATTACCTATACTTGCTGTTGCAGCATATTTTATGTGGTGTGCCGCAACTATTTCAAACATATCTTTCTTGTTGTTTCTACTTCCATGTATGTGTTCACCGGGAGGAGTTGTTGTTGTTCTTGCACCATATGGTGTCAGGCTGCTTTGCTGAACTCCCGTGTTCATATAGGCTTCATTATCATAGCAAATATAGATAATTTTATCGCCTCGGTCTATTGCTCCTGATAATGCCTGAAGCCCGATATCTGCAGTACCTCCATCCCCTGCAAAGCCTACAACGTTACAATTCTCAATATTTAGTGAGTTAGCCGCCGCCCTGATTCCTGACAGCATGGCTGCTGTACTGGCAAAAGGTGATATCAATGCATTTACTCCAAAACAAAGCTGTGGGTATACAAATCCAACTGCAGACATACAACCGGCGGGGAGAACTACGAAAGTATTCTTGCCAAGCACCTTCAGCGCTAGCCTTACTGCAAGGCTTCCACCACAGCCGCCACAGCCTTTATGCCCATAAAAGTATTCTTTTTTATCCAATTTATTTAGCACCTCTACACCTCCAGTCCAATAAAATTGACTGTACTTGTGTCTTTGTCAATATTTTTTAGTCGCCTGAATATTTTTTTAATATCTTGCTGGCTTATATTCTTCCCACCCAGACCGCCTATAAAGTTAAATATTTTTTTATTTGTATTCTTGAGGGCATCAGCGACATTTGTATAGACTGTTCCGTGATATCCGAAGGATATGTCTTTTTCCAGAACACCTATGACAGCTGCATTACTGCAAAGCTCAAGTATTTCTTTTTCAGGGAAGGGTCTCATAAATCTAATTTTAACAACCCCTACCTTTTCACCTTGCAATCTCAGGACATCTACTACGTCTTTCACCTGCCCTGTAATGCTTCCCAGCGTTACAAGTAAGGTATCCGCGTCCTCTGTTCTATAGCCTATGGCCAAACCCCCGTAACTTCTGCCTGTTATTTCTCCATATTGCTTGTCTAATTTTTCAATTATTTTACGTGAGTTTTCTATTGCTTGGTGTTGTTGAACTTTAAATCGTATATTATCCGCCGGACTTGATGAGAAAAATAAATTTTTGGGATTTTCTAAATCCATTTTTCCCTTAAGTTCAAAGCTCGGAAGAAATTTGTCTACCTGCTCTTCCTCGGGTACCTCTATTGCTTCATATGTATGAGTCAACACAAAACCGTCCAAGTTTACCATAACAGGAGTCAATACCTCTTTGTGTTCAGCCAAAGCGTATGACTGTATTATCATGTCAAGACTTTCCTGTGCATCTTCCACATAAACTTGTATCCACCCGCTGTCCAGCATTGCCAAAGAATCTCTCTGGTCTCCGAATATGCTCCAGGGAAGGGCCAGGGATCTATTGGCATTCATCATTACCAAGGGTACTCTCCCCCCGCTGGCGTAATGCATTACTTCTGCCATGTATAAAAGTCCCTGGGAGGATGTGGCTGTAAAAGTTCTGGCTCCAAGTACACTTGCGCCCATTACTGCTGATAATGCCGAGTGCTCCGACTCAACGTACATGTATTCCGCATTTAATTCCTGCCTTTCAACCATTTCAGCCAACCTTTCCACTACTATGGTTTGTGGTGTGATTGGATATGCGGCAATTACATTTGGCTTTGCAAGTTTTACACCGATGGCTACTGCTTCATTTCCTGATACAAATACCTTGTTACTCATTTGCCGCATCCTCCTTTTGCATTGTTATTGCATTCCTTCTACATTCTTTGGCACAAATACCGCATCCCTTGCAAAAGCTATAGTCTATGTCCATTTTGTTTTCTTCACTGAAAATTACTCCCTCGGGACATACAAGGTAACATAACCCGCAATTATTGCAAATAGTATTGTTTATAACAGGTCTTGCGTTTCTCCAGCCTTCCAGGGTTTCTGTGAGATGCATTGCAGGCCCGTAGGTACCCTCGGTTATTTCACCGGAAAAGTCTGTTTTCACAGTTGGTCTGCTCATAATCTCACTCCCTTTGTATATGTGAATATATATTCTACAAGTTTTTGATTCTTTGATGCTATCCTCTCCGGCATATCATATTGGATTGCCGCTAATAGGCTGTCTTTTGACACTAGCTGAGTATTCGCTACAAGTACTGTAAGCATAGCAGTATTAGTTATTGGTACACCGAGATATTCCTGTGCAACTTTAGTAGCATCAAAACTTATAATTTCAGAGTTGCTCTTTTCTTTGGAGGTATTGAGAATTAATTTTCCACCGGGTTTTAATTTATTATGTAAACTTTCATGATAAAGACTTTCATCCAATATAACGATGTAATCGCTGAACTCACATTGGCTTCTGTTTCTAATAGGTACTTTATCTATTTTGGTATATGCAAATACCGGCGCACCACGCCTTTCGGGCCCGAAACTAGGAAAACTCAGTGCATACTTATTTTCATATAGACTTGCTGCTGCTCCAAGTATTCTAGATGTAGTAAATGCACCCTGTCCGCCCCTACCTAAAAATGTTATTTCTATCATAAATACATCTCCTTTTGGTTTGCCAACCAAGGTTAAAAGAATTTGCGGATGGTTTGCAGACGTTCCAGAGCCTTTTCCAGAGTTTCCTTTTTCTTTGCAAAGTGGAATCTTACATAGTTGTTTACATCCTCTTTAAAAAAACTTGATCCCGGAACGGCCGCAACACCTACGTTTTTTGCAAGTCTTTCTGCAAACTCCCCGTCAGTTTTTATGCCGAACTCACTTATGTCTACCATTACATAATAAGCCCCATCTGGCTTATGGTATTTAAGGCCTATTGAGTCCAGTCCCTTAAGAAAAAGCTCTCTTTTTTCTGCATACAGTCCTGCAAGTTCCCTGTAATAGTCATCGCCAAAAGCCAATCCTGCCAGTGCCGCCTTCTGCAAGGGAGCTGCAGCACCAACTGTCAGAAAATCGTGAACCTTCTTGCAATTGTCTATTACATTTTTCGGTCCTATTACATACCCCAGTCTCCATCCGGTTATTGAATATGTTTTTGACAAAGAACTGCAGGAGATGGTTCTTTCGAACATACCAGGCAATGACGCAAAATATATATGTTTGCTTGGTTCATATACTATATGCTCGTAAACTTCATCAGTTATTACAAAAGCATCATATTTTGTAACCAATTCTGAAATAAATATTAGTTCTTCCTTTGTAAATACTTTTCCAATAGGATTTGAAGGGTTACACAGTATTAAAGCTTTTGCCCCCTCCTTGAATGCATTTTCCAGCTCTTCCTTATTAAATGTAAATTCCGGTGGATTCAGTGGAACATATATAGGTTTGGCGCCGCAAAGAATCGTATCTGCTGCGTAGTTTTCATAAAATGGTGAAAATATAGCTACTTTTTCACCTGACTCACAAACTGACATCATTGCAGTCATCATGGCTTCTGTGCTTCCGCATGTTACCACTATGTTCTCGTCAGGGTTGAGTTTTATACCCATAAAATGTTCCTGTTTTTTTGCAACCGCTTCTCTAAAAAGAGGTGAGCCCCATGTTATTTCATACTGATGAGGGCCTTCTTCTGCTGCTTTTTTTAGGGCTTCAATTAATTGCTCCGGAGGGTCAAAATCCGGGAAGCCCTGTGAAAGATTTATTGCACCATATTGGTTAGCTATTCTTGTCATTTTCCTAATGATTGACTCTGAAAACCAGTCCAATCTTGTACTTAGTTTTGGCATTATTCCCTCCACAATACACTATTCTAGGATTTGCTTTCTGATTTATTTTTCTGTTCTTATGTCTATAAGTCTTTTTGCCTTATGAGTTGCTCTTGGAAGTGCTCCTTCCGGATGTAAAATAACATCCTTCGGCTTTACTCCCAGATGGGTTTTAAGCTCATGGGTGATTATTTCTTTAAGCTCATCGTCCGCGATGTTTGAGCCTAATCTTTTTTCAACCTCTACACTAAATTTTGTAATGTGATTGTCTGTGAGTACTGTAACCCTGTACTCCCCTGTTAGATCCTTAATATTTCTTACGGTGTATTCTATATCGCTTGGGAATACATTCACACCGCCGCAAATAAACATATCATCAACCCTACCAACTACATTTATTCTCTTATGGGTACG
This sequence comes from Ruminiclostridium josui JCM 17888, assembly GCF_000526495.1. NCBI lineage: Bacteria > Bacillati > Bacillota > Clostridia > Eubacteriales > Oscillospiraceae > Ruminiclostridium > Ruminiclostridium josui. Next base: position 1,710,642 of record NZ_JAGE01000001.1, read on the forward strand.
TCCGCATTTGCATTTCTTATTGGTATATGTAACAATGTCTCCCGTTCTAAAACGAATCATAGGCCTAGCTTCTTTTCTTAGTGTTGTAAGAAGCATTTCTCCTCTTTCACCTTCTGCTACAGGTTCCCCCGTGTGCTCATCAACTACCTCCACCAGCAGATGGTCTTCTGCAATATGAAGTCCTTCATGATACTCACATGCAGCAGCACATGCCCCGAATATATCCGAGATTCCATAAAAATCATATACATCTGCTCCCCATAAGTCCTCAATTGCTTTTCTGGTTGTCGGGATTGAACCACCCGGTTCTCCTGCAACTATTATTGTTCTGATGGATAAGTCTTTTTTTATGTCTATGCCCTTTTCTCTTGCAGTTTCCCCCAGATACCATGCATAAGACGGTGTTGTCCAGATTATGTTTGGTTGGTATTCCTGCAATATGAACAGTAGCCTGTCAGTAGGAATAGTCCCTGCCCATATACACAGTGCTCCAAGGTTTTGTGCCCCTATTACATCGGGCCCTCCCACAAAAAGTGAAAAATTAAGTGCATGTATGTATCTGTCTTTTGGTCTCATTCCTGCTTGCCAAAACAATCTGCTCTCAACATCTTGAAATTCATCAAAATCTACTTTGCTAAAAGGGCTGGCAGTGGGCTTTCCTGTAGAGCCGCTGGAAGACGATATAAATACCACTTTTTCTTCATCCACCGTTATCAAGTCACCTAATATTGGCTTCTCATTCTGTCTCTCTCTAATTGTATACTTTGTCAATATGGGGAACTTTCGTATATCGTCTAGAGTTTTTATACTATCCGGTGTAACTCCTGCTTTTTCAAAACTTTCTCTATAATATGGTGATTTTTCATATGCCAGCTTTATCTGAGACTTTACACGCTCCAACTGGTAATCCTCCAGCTTTTCTCTGTCTATAGTTTCAATTTCTTCTGACCAATATTTTTTTTCCATTTTTTAAACCTCCGATTTTGGCAACAGTTCTCGGTACCTTAAAAACTACACGCCTCTATTTACAATAATTTCATTAATTTATCACTCTGTTGTCTAATTCATAGTAATATTATATGTTTGCTATTATATAATCTGAATTATTTTGTGTCAATAGAATATTTCAAAATTAATATTTTTATATTAATAGTTATTTTAAATATAATTCTGTATAGTTATGCTATATGGAAATTATATTTTAAGCTCGAATCATTATTGAATTGAAGTAATTGACAAAAAAATAACTTTAAACAAAGTTTAAAGTTATTTTTTTGATTGCTATTCAACTGTTATTATTTAAATTTGGGAAACCAACTTCCATGTGCCTCTATTAGCTCATCAACCATTTTAACTATATTATCAAGAGTCATTTCAGCTCCCGTGTGTGGATCCAACATAGCTGCATGATAGATATGCTCTTTCTTTCTTGTAACTGCGGCTTCAATAGTTATAAGCTGGACATTAATATTGGTCATATTCATGGCAGCCAATTGTACCGGCAGCCGTCCTACCCGGCACGGATTAACACCCATGCCATCAACCATACAAGGCACTTCAACACATGCTTCGTAGGGAAGGTTTTCAATCAGCCCTCCTTTATTAATAACATTTCCACCGATTTTAAAAGGTTTATTTGTGACTATTGCCTCCATAATGTAGGATGCATATTCCCTTGATCTAATATGGTTTAGAGCCTGATTACTCATTAACTCATCCCTGCGTTTATTCCACTCTTCTATCTGATAGACACATCTTCTGGGGTATTCATCGAGAGGTATATTATATTTATCTATAAGTTCAGGATATGAAGATTTAATAAAGTAGGGATTGTACTCCGCATTGTGTTCACTTGACTCAGTGCAATAATATCCTAACTTGTCTATATACTCATATCTTACCATGTCATGATGCTTCTGGTTTTGATTTTTCTCTTTTGCACGTCTTCTAATCTCAGGGTAAAGGTCGTTTCCGTTTTTGTCATATATTTCCAGCAACCATCCCATGTGATTTATACCCGCTATCAGTTCCTTTCTTCCTTCCAATCGGTCTTCCATGCCCAAGGATTTTAGCAAATCCTCAGAACAAATTTGAACACTGTGGCATAATCCTACCGTTTTTACTCCGGTGTATCTTTGCATATATCCAGACAACATAGCCATTGGATTTGTATAATTCAGAAACCACGCGTTGGGACAAACTTCTTCCATATCCCTTGCAAAGTCTTCCATAACCGGTATTGTCCTAAGTGTACGCATTATTCCGCCGATTCCCAGTGTATCCGCAATTGTTTGCCTTAATCCATACTTTTTGGGAATTTCAAAATCAATGATTGTACATGGATCATATCCCCCAACTTGTATTGCATTTATAACGAAGTCTGCATCCCGAAGGGCCTCCTTTCTGTTTTCCACTCCTAAATAGGTTTTTATTTTGGCCCTTCCTTTGTTTACATTCCTATTTATCGCCTCCAGCATAATTTGAGACTCTTTGAGTCTATCACCTGCAATGTCATACAGTCGTATTTCACCATCTGCCAGAGCCTCCGTACACATACTGTCACCCAGTACATTTTTTGCAAATACAGTACTTCCTGCTCCCATAAATGTTATTTTGACCATTATTGAATCCCTCCATGCTTTTTAACTCTATCTATAGCATACCAGAAATACATAATCCGAAAATTGAATAATGTAACTTATATTTGTTATAATGTAACCATTGCACTACTGAATATATAAAAATTTCAGTATTTGAAAGTTATTTAATACACTAAGGGAGCGTTTTAAATGCACAATATTCCTCTACTGAATAAAGGTTTCAATGATATCAATCCTTTGATATGTGGGTGGGAATCATGTAATAAGGGACATTTTTTCGGCCCTGCTTCGCGTGAATATTATCTAATTCACTATATCGTTTCAGGAAGTGGTATTTTTGAGAGAGCCGGGAAACATTACTATTTATCCAAGGATTGTCTGTTTTTGATACGGCCCTACGAATTGACTTTTTATAAGGCCGATAATGAAAATCCGTGGGAATATATATGGATTGGGTTTAACGGAAGTTTAGCTCCTGATTTACTGAAAAACAGTGGGTTTTCTGATGATATTTGCACAATGTATATACCTTCTCTCAGAAACACATTTTTAAGCATGAAGGATGCTGAGAACATGCAGCACTCTTCAGAATTATATTTGTGCGGTAAAATCTTTGAGATGTTTTCATATTTAACGGAAGAATTCAGTCCCACCCCCAGAGGATCTGCACCAAATGTTTACTGTAAACGTGCAAAGGATTATATTATGGCCAATTACGCAAGCCATATATCTGTAGAAAGTATAGCAAATATGCTTGGTATTGATAGAAGATATCTTTGTAGGATTTTTCGTAAACACACCAGGAATACGCCACAGGACTTTATTGTCAATTACAGGCTTGAGAAAGCGGCACTTCTTCTATCCAAACATGGGTATTCAGTAGCAGAGGCAGGAAGAAGTGCCGGTTATGACGATATTTACAATTTCTCTAAAATGTTCAAGAAAAAATATGGAATCCCCCCGTCACTTTACAGAAGTAACTTGTAAGCAATTTTGCTGGCTTTTTTTTAATTTGATTTTGTTGGTGACATGACAAAATTATAGGTCTATAATAATAGTTTAAATACTTTTTATACGAGGTCATATTCATGAAAAAGTTTAGGCTAAATAAAGAAATTGACAAAGAAATTATCGGTCTTGCCTGGCCTTCTATAACTGAGCAAATTCTGGAAATGCTAGTAGGTATTATTTCTACTGTATTCATGAGCTGGATTGGTACTCAAGCCCTGGCAGGGGTCGGTATGGTCAACATGCTCATCAACTTCCTGCAGACTGTCTTTTCAGGCTTATCAATAGGTACCACAGTCGTTATAGCAAGGGTAACCGGGGAAGGAAATCACGCAGAGGCCAAAAGGACTTTGGTTCAGTCCGGATACATGGCTCTCGTTGTAGGAATATTTCTAATGGTAACAGGAAAAATCTTTTCTAATCCTATTCTCAATTTATTTCTAGGTAAAGCAGAGATACAGGTTTTTAACCATGGACTAACTTATTTTAATATTATTTTATTTAGTCTTCCATTTTTTGTTCTTGACATTATTGTATCAGGAGCAATGAGAGGTGCCGGGGATACAAAGACTCCTATGTATATTACAGGAGGAGTAAACATAATAAATATAATACTTAATACTATTTTGATTTTTGGTGTACCGTTTCTTAATATACCAGGTATGGGTGTGGCTGGGTCTGCCATTGCCGTAACTGCTTCCAGAATCATCGGTGTAACTGCAAGGGTCCTCGTCCTTTACAATCGAAAGGGACTCAAACTTAATCTAAGTCTAAAAGATGACTACAGCATAAAACCGCAGTTAATGAAAAGAATTGTAAATATTGGTGTCCCGGGATTTATTGAGCAGGCAGTAATGCAAGGCGGTTTCCTAGTTCTTCAGCTTATTATTGTAACCATGGGTACAGTTGCCATGGCGGCCTACCAAATCGGAATCAACATCAATGCCATTGCATTTTTCCCCATATTCGGGTTTGCCATAGCAAATACAACCCTTGTTGGGCAGAGCCTTGGTGAAAAGAACTATGACAAAGCAAATAATTATTCCTATGAGAGCTTAAAAATCACCATTCTCTTTGGCTTTGTTCTTGGTATTCTTATGTTTGTATTTGCTCCTCTATTGGCCCGAATATATTCCGATGAGCCAGAAGTAATAAAGGAATCTGTTATGATTGTAAGGACTTTTGGTGTTCTGGAACCTCTCCTTGCCGTTCTCAATATTTGTTCGGCAACGCTGAAAGCTGCCGGTGATATTAATTATGTTATGATTACATCTTTTGTAGGTTTATGGGTTCTAAGAGTATTGCCTTCATACACCCTGGACAGGGTTCTTGGTTTAGGGCTTATCGCTGTTATGATTGGTATCTTTTTGGATTTCTGTACACGTTCTGTTATGTACCTTTTGCGAATGAATAAAGGCGATTGGAAATATTTAAAAGTATAACTCATAAAAAAACCCCCTACGTATGGATTTCTTCATGCGTAGGGATTTTAGAAGGAAATATATCTATTTTTAGTTGGTTTTCAGATATGGTTTTTACAGGTTCTAATCCAAAAATATTTAACCTGTCTAAAATAGACCTACTGCTTTCTATTTGGTTCTTTATAAGCAATTAGGAATTATTATATTTTTATAACCATATTGAATGTGAGGAATATATAATACGAAAGGTAATTTCAAAACTTACTGATAAGTGTTACGAAAAATTTCAATAAATAATATAGAAAATTAGTAATCTATGTAACAATATATATTTTATACCATTTAATGTAATTGTGCAAGACTTTTTCTCTGTCTTTTATAATACACTTTTAGTAATTGTAATTAATTACCATTTCAGCTTAAAATTGTTACTCTGTGAGTTAAAGAACCTCTTGAACAATAGCGTTCAAGAGGTTCTTTCTTATAAGTTTAAAGCTTATGCTTCGAGAATATATTGATTTAATAAAGCTTCCAACATTTCCTGACGTCCGGACTTGTTCTGAATCTTTACGTTGAGTGCGTGTTGCTCTAATTCTTTAAAGCCAACTTTTCCTTCAACGATATCTTTTCCGATACCTGTTGTGTAGCTTGAATATCTGTCTGCAACAAATGCATCAAACTTACCGTCTTCTATGATCTTGTTAGCTATGATCAGACCTTTTGCAAAAGTATCCATACCTGCAATATGTCCGTAGAACAAGTCAACGGGTTCAAACGATCCTCTTCTAACTTTTGAGTCAAAGTTCAGACCACCCTTTTTCAATCCGCCGGCTTTTAATACTTCCACCATTGCAAGAGTTGCATCATACAGGTTTGTTGGGAATTGGTCTGTATCCCATCCGAGCATTACGTCACCTTGGTTAGCATCGATACTTCCAAGCATATTGTTGATTCTACACATAGCAAGCTCATGCTGGAATGTATGTCCTGCTAAAGTAGCATGGTTAGCTTCAATGTTCATCTTGAAGTATGGGTCTAATCCGTATGTCTTCAAGAAACCGATAACTGTAGCTGTATCAAAGTCATATTGATGCTTAGTTGGTTCCTTTGGCTTTGGCTCGATTAAGAACTGTCCATCAAAACCAATTTCCTTAGCATAGTCAACAGCCATTTTTAAGAATCTTGCCAAATTGTCAAGTTCCAACTTCATATCTGTATTCAATAGAGTTTCGTAACCTTCTCTACCACCCCAGAATACGTAGTTTTCTCCGCCTAATTCTTTTGTAATTTCCATTGCCTTCTTTACCTGAGCTGCTGCATATGCAAATATGTCAGCATTTGGTGAAGTTGAAGCACCATGCATAAATCTAGGATTTCCGAAAGCATTTGTAGTTCCCCATAATAATTTTACTGGGCTTGATTTCATTCTATCTTTTATTACTGAAACTATTACATCAAGATTTTTGTTAGTTTCAGCGAGTGTGTCACCTTCTGGAGCGATATCTCTGTCATGGAAAGCGAAGAAAGGAGCTCCAAGCTTTTCAATGAATTCAAAGTTTGCTTCAACTTTGTATTTTGCAATTTCCAGTGGATCAGACATTGTGTTCCAAGGTCTTACATATGATCCTGCACCGAACATGTCCGCACCCGGTGCTGCAAAAGTGTGCCAATACGCTACTGCAAATCTCAGATGTTCTTCCATTGTCTTTCCGCCAATAACTGCTTTAGGATCGTAATACTTAAATGCTAATGGATTATCCGATCCGCTTCCTTCAAACTTGATTTTTGAAATACCGCTAAATACTTCTGACATATTAAATCCCTCCGTTTGATTATTTTTTTGTTTCCTAACACTTTCAAATATATTAAACCTATAGCCTGTAGCCAAAGAGCTTTTTTAATGGAATTATAGCTGCACCCAAAGCCGATGAATCCTCTCCGATTTTTGATGCTACTATTTCTACTCTGGAGGCCGGATACTTGAGTGCCTTAGCTGATGCAATACTTTTTATATGCTCCATGATATCTTCTGAAAATTTGGCCAATTCTTTTCCAAGAACTATTTTAGAAGGATTTACAGTATTTATAAGGTTTGCTATTGCAAGTCCCAAATATCCCGCTGACTCTACCAGAATTATTCTGGCTGACTCGTTTCCTTCACCTGCCAGTCTAAAAATATCATCCACAGTTATTGCTTCAATGTTATCAAAATCTGTTATCAAACCTTGCCTTACCAATTTTTGTGCCTTTTCTACCATAGTTCTTGCCGAAACTAATGCTTCAAGGCAACCATAGTTTCCGCAGGCACATCTTGGCCCGTTCTGGTCAACTGTTATATGACCTATTTCACCTGCACTTCCACAACATCCCCTATACAGATTTCCGGCTGCAAATATACTGGAGCCAATTCCTGACTTCATATTTATGCATACAAAATCGCCTTCATCTATACAGCATCCTATCCAATTTTCACATATTGCAGAACACATTGCTTCATTGTCAACATATATAGGAAAGTCACCTATTCTATCCATCATGTGTTCCAAATCTACCCGCTCCCAACCAAGATTTGGGGCAAATATTATCTCATGTGTAAAATTGTCAACCATACCCGGAACGGATACTCCCACTCCCAGTAATCTTTCATGTTCAATGTTGTGGTTATTAATAATTTCAGATATCTTTTCATCTATAAGCTGTATTGACTCTGAGGGAGCATGGGCAAAATCACAAGAGATCTTATCTCTGAATTCAACCTGCCCGGTGATATCCATTAAAATAAAACGAATATAATCAATGTCAATGTCCACACCTATGGAAAAATAGCTTCCCGGGGTTAATTCATACAGTATTGGCCTCCTGCCGCCCTTGGATGTTCCTATTCCTGCTTCACGAATGTACCCTTTGTCAAGCAGATTTGTAACTATTGTCCCACATGCAGTAGGTGAAAGTCCGGTTATTTGTGCAAGCTCAGCTTTTGACACCTGCTTGTTTTTTCTTATCAATTCAAGTAATGATGTCTCATTAATCTCTTTTAATAGCTTATTATTTCCGGCTTTACCCAACCTCATAAATCAACCCCCATATACTGTAACTTATACAGAACTAACTGTATAAATCTTATTTCAATATTGTGCTTAGCTGGGTAAAATCATCTTTTAATGATTTGTAAAGTTTAGTGTATAGTTTATAGAAATCATCATATTGGCTTATTCTTTCTTGTATTGGAGCAAGTGTATCCTTTACCTTTATTACATCTTCACAGGCTTGAGGAACACTGTCATATATACCTGCACCAACTCCTGCAAGAATTGCTACACCTAAAGCTGGTCCTTCATCAGAACGAATACGATTTATATTTGTTCCGAATACATCAGCCTGCATTTGTCTCCAGATTCCGCTTTTTACGCCTCCACCTGAAGCTCTTACCTCTGATACATCTACTCCCATTCCTTTAATGATTTCAAGACAATCCCTCAAGCTGAAGGTTACTCCTTCCATTATTGAACGGATAAAGTGAGGTTTTGTGTGCTTTGCAGTAAGACCGAAGAATACACCTTTTGCGTTTGGATCAAGGTGAGGAGTTCTTTCTCCCATCAAATATGGAAGATAAATAAGTCCTTCACTGCAAGGTTTTATAGTTTCAGCTTCCGCATCAAGGAGCTTATATACATCAATGTCTGATAGTTCAGAAGTCATCATTTCTTCCATGCAGAAGGTATCCCTGAACCATTTCAGTGAAAGTCCCGCACCTTGTGTAACACCCATTACATGGTAGGTATTAGGTACAGCATGGCAGAATGTATGCACTCTTCCAAGAGGGTCTATTGTAAGCTTGTCTGTATAAGCAAAAACAACACCTGATGTTCCGATTGTCGATGATACTATACCTGATTTAACAATACCGTTTCCAACTGCACCTGCAGCCTGGTCGCCAGCACCGCCTACTACAATTGTTCCAGCATTAAGTCCTGTCTGTTCTGCTGCTGATGAAGTAACCTTTCCGGTAACTTCCTGAGATTCGTACATTTTACCAAGCATTGAAGTTGATAATCCCAATTTATCGAGAACTTCTGTACTCCATTCTCTCTTTGCGATATTCATCAACTGCATACCACTGGCATCAGAAACCTCAGTAGCGTATTCTCCTGTTAATCTGAATCTGATATAGTCTTTTGGTAACAATATCTTTGCAACCTTTTCGAATATCTGGGGTTCGTTATTCTTAACCCACATGATTTTTGAAGCAGTAAAACCTGTAAGTGCTGGGTTTGCAGTAATTTCTATCAATCTTTCTTTACCGATGAGGTCAGTAATCTGATCACATTCAGCAGCACTTCTCTGATCGCACCAAATTATTGCATTTCTTAATACTTTGTCATCCTTATCCAGTAAAACGGCTCCATGCATCTGTCCGGACAATCCAACGCCCTTAACCTCTCTTTTATCAACGCCACTTTTTAACATGACATTATTTATACTTTCGCATGTGCCTTTCCACCATTCTTCAGGATCCTGTTCAGCCCAGCCAAGGTCAGGCTGATAAAGAGGATATTCAACTGTAGAGCTTGCAACAGGCTTTCCTGCCTCATCAAATAATACTGTTTTTACACCCGATGTTCCTAGATCAATACCAATAAGAAAAGACAATGTTTAGTCCCCCTCTCCAAAGTATACTTTATAATATTATATTATAAAGTATACCAAGCTATGATAGATTTGTCAAAATATATTTCGGTTTTACAGCTTAGTTTTTGTACAAACTTTACAAAGAATCCTAATCAGATATTCATGTTTATGGTTTGCAAATTTTTTATTTAAATACATAAATCATAACTTTTTTTGTGATAAAAATAAAAAAGAGCAGAACCATTAGTTCCACCCCATAGTAATAATAAAATGTATTTTTGTTTTAAAATAATGTTATTTCGAACTTGTCAAATTTAATTTCCTCACCGAAGTGATCTCCATTAAAACTGGTTTTTCTATATAATCCAAAATCCGTGGTATTCTTTTTAAGCCAAATGGGAACTTCTATATCAAGTTTTTTGCAAACCTGAATAAGGCATTCCTCCAGTTGGTCCCTGAAATCCTCGGATGTTCCCTGTGGTTCAGCCCACGCTTCATTTATAAGTTTTCCTTGCTTAATTATTCTGCCATAGAGCTTCAATTGATTTGATCCCCTTATATATTAGTTTTACTTTTAATACTATTATACAGTAAATCAAAAAAAATTCAGCCCACATTTATATATATTTGTAAAAATTGTTATTCTAAATATCCGACTTCATCAGTTTGTGCTCTACCGAATCAACCAACGCTAGCCAACTGGCTTCAATTATGTCAGAAGATACTCCGACAGTGGTCCATACTTCCTGTCCGTCAGTACTTTCTATCAAAACCCTAACTTTTGATGCAGTGGCAAAATTAGAATCCAACACTCTAACCTTGTAGTCAGTAAGCTTCATCTCCGCTATTTGAGGATAAAACCTCTCCAGAGCTTTTCTCAAAGCTTTATCAAGTGCATTTACAGGTCCGTCTCCTTCTGCTGCCGTTATCTCTGTCTGCTCGCCTACAACTATTTTTATCATGGCAGATGAATTTACACTATTTATGGTTGGCTCATTTACTATAACTTTAAATTCTTTCAATTCAAAGAAAGATTTGTACTTACCAAGCATTTTCCTTATAACAAGTTCAAATGAACTTTCCGCACCTTCATACTGGTAACCCTCATATTCAAGTTCTTTCAATCTTTCAATTATCTTTTTGGTTTCAGGGGAATCCTTTGTTATAGTGCTGTCTATCTTGTTTATGATGCTCATAATCGCACTTCTGCCTGCTACTTCAGACATAAGAATTACACGCTGATTTCCTACAGCCTCCGGATTTATCATTTCATATGCAGAAGTGTTCTTATTTACTGCATCCGCATGCATTCCGGCTTTGTGCGCAAAGGCACAGTTTCCAACGAAAGGTGCCCTTTCGTCATGTATTATATTTGCAACCTCACTTACAAACCTTGCTGTAGACGTAAGATATGACATATTATCACTGGGTATACACTGATATCCCATTCTAAGCTGAAGGTTTGGGATAATTGTACAAAGATTTGCATTCCCGCATCTTTCACCAAACCCGTTAATTGTTCCCTGTATTTGTACAGCTCCTGCTTCAACTGCAGAAATGGAGCCTGCTACGGCCATTCCGTTATCATTATGACAGTGAATTCCTATTGCACAATCAACTGCTTCCCTAACTATTTTTGTGATTCTAGCTATATGGGAAGGTAGGCTTCCCCCTTTTGTATCGCAGAGACATATTGTATCGGCCCCTGCTTTACATGCGCTTTTTAGGGTTTCAATAGCATATTCTGGATTTGCGTCATAGCCGTCAAAGAAATGTTCTGCATCATAAACAACAGTTTTGCCTTTTTCTTTTAGATATTTAATTGTGTCATATATCATATTAAGATTTTCGTCTAGAGTAGTTTTTAAAATATCAGTAACCTGAAAGTCCCATGATTTTCCAAATACAGCTATTGCCTCGGTACCTGCACATAGAAGGGACTGTATATTACCATCATCTTCAACCTTTATATTTGCTCTTCTGGTTGAGCCAAAAGCAATTATTTTAGAAGTCCTCAATTTCAATTTTAAAACTCTTTCAAAAAACTCAAGATCTTTGGGATTTGAACCAGGGTTGCCGGCTTCGATATAGTCAATACCAAGTTCATCAAGTTTTCTTACTATCTTCAGTTTATCCTCAACTGTAAACGATATTCCCAGCGCCTGAGCCCCATCTCTCAAAGTTGAATCGTACATGATTATTTTGTTGCTTTCCATATAATTTCTCCTTTCTTTTAAAATAATTTAACCCGTCTTTCTCGGGAATATCAGGTATTCAAAGATAAAAAAGCAGCCCTTAAAGGGGCTGCTTTTTTATAAAAGCTCCCCTTACTGGCTAATTATGCTTTCTCCAATTTCGCTTATTGATCTATTTATTGCATTCAGGTACGCCTTAACACTGGCTTCAATGATGTCGGTGCTAACACCCTTGCCCATAAATACGCTGCCATTATGGGATATTTTTACAGTAACTTCGCCAAGAGCATCCTTTCCTTCCGTTACCGCCTTTATGCTATAATGAACCAACTCTGCATTAACCCCAGTGGCACGCTCAATTGCATTGAATGCGGCATCTACAGGGCCATCTCCCGTTGCAGCTTCAGTTATGATTTCTTCGTCTTTTCTAATGCTGACTGTTGAAGTTGATATCATTTTATTTCCGCTGTTTATCTGGAAACTGTCTATTACATAGATTTCTGGAACCGCAATGTTTTCATCTACCAGCGCTTCAATATCCCTGTCAGTAACTACCTTTTTCTTGTCAGCCAAGTCTTTGAATTTTGTAAAAGCAGCTTTTACTTCCTCATCAGACAGTGAATAACCCATCTCTTTCAATCTTTCTTCAAAAGCGTGATGCCCTGAAAGTTTACCCAGAACCATTCTGTTCTTACCCATTCCTACTGATTCTGGAGTCATAATCTCGTAAGTGGTCTTTTCAGAAAGAACACCATGCTGATGAATTCCTGATTCATGTGCAAAAGCGTTTGCTCCCACGATTGCCTTATTTGGCTGTACATTCACACCGGTAAGACTTGAAACAAGTCTGCTTGCCCTGTATATTTGGGTTGTGTCAATATTGTGTGTTATGCCATAATAGTCTTTTCTTGTATTTATACCCATAATTATTTCTTCTATTGCTGCATTTCCAGCCCTTTCACCGAGACCATTAATTGTACACTCTACCTGTACAGCCCCGTTTTCAACTGCCGCAAGTGAATTAGCTACAGCAAGGCCTAAATCATTATGACAGTGAACGCTTATGTCTGCCTTGTCAATATTGGGTACATTGTTTCTTATATTTCTTATAAGTCTTCCAAATTCCTGAGGAGTTGAATATCCTACCGTATCGGGAATGTTTACTGTTGTGGCTCCAGCATTGATAACAGCTTCTACTATACGGTACAAAAATTCCTCTCGGGTTCTGCTGGCATCTTCTGCTGAAAATTCAACATTGGAACAATAGCCTTTTGCATGTTTGACCATGGCTATAGCCCTTTCAAGAACCTCTTCCTCTGTCATTTTCAGCTTGTATTTCATATGGATATCCGAAGTAGCAATAAATGTGTGTATTCTTGGGCTTTCTGCATATTGAACCGCCTCCCAAGCTCTGTCTATATCTTTTTCTACGGCACGGCACAAACTTGCTATTGTAACCCCTTTAAGATTCTTGGAAAGCGTCATTATTGATTCAAAGTCACCGGGGGAGGCAATGGCAAATCCGCCCTCAATAATGTCTACACCCAGCCTTACCAGTTGTTTTGCTATTTCCATCTTCTCCTGGAGATTAAGGTTAACTCCGGGTGTTTGCTCTCCATCCCTTAATGTAGTATCAAATATCTTAATGGTTCTGGCCATAGTAATTCCCCCTTACATTCTCATATTCATAAACGTCTAAAATAAAAAATTACTTACTTTAAGAATATTCTTTTGGTGGATTAGTAATGGTTTATATTAACTAACCCACCAAACATATTCTTTATATATTTTTATATATTGTTTTATTTCTTTAACCAGCTCATCATTTTTCTAAGTTCTGCTCCTACTGTCTCCAACTGGTGTTCAGATTCATTTCTTCTCATTGATATAAAGTTTGCTCTTCCAGCTGCCTTGTTTTCCATTATCCAGTTAGCAGCAAATTTACCGTCTTGAATCTCTTTAAGTACCTTTTTCATTTCTTTTCTGGTTTCGTCTGTGATTATTCTCTTTCCTGTTACATAGTCACCATATTCTGCAGTGTCGCTAATAGAATATCTCATTTCCCCGAAACCACCCTGATTGATAAGGTCTACAATCAGCTTCATTTCATGTATACACTCAAAATAAGCTATTTCAGGTTGATAACCTGCTTCAACCAATGTTTCAAAACCAGCCTTCATTAATTCTGTTACACCGCCGCAAAGTACAGCCTGTTCACCGAACAAGTCAGTTTCTGTCTCTTCTCTGAAGGTTGTTTCAAGTATCCCGGCTCTGCCTGCTCCAATTCCTGAAGCATATGCCAAAGCATATTCCTTTGCTTTTCCGGAAGCATCCTTTTCAACAGCTATAAGTGCAGGAACACCTCTTCCTTCCTTATACTGACTTCTTACAGTGTGTCCAGGGCCCTTTGGTGCAACCATTATTACATCAACATCAGCCGGAGCAACTATCTGCTTAAAGTTTATATTGAAGCCATGTGCAAACATAAGTATGTTTCCTGCTTCAAGGTTAGGTGCTATACATTCCTCATACATTGCCGCCTGTTTTTCATCAGGAATGAGGATCATTATGATATCAGCTTTTTTCGCTGCCTCCGCAGTATCAAATACCTTCAAGCCATCAGCCTCAACCTGTTTTCTTCTTGCAGATGTCGGAGTAAGTCCTACTATTACATTAACTCCGCTGTCCTTTAGGTTCTGTGCATGCGCATGTCCCTGGCTTCCGTATCCTATAACCGCTACTGTTTTTCCCTCCAGTAGTTTCAAATTGCAGTCACTGTCATAATACATCTTTGCCATATTTTTTAGCCTCCCATATTTTAATCAGTGCAATTCTATATAATTGCATTGTTTTTGTTAATTACATTTCTTCCGTACTTCCTGCTTTAATATATTTATTGCCTCTTTCAATAGCAATTGTACCTGTTCTTACAATTTCTTTTATACCAAACTGCCTTAGCATATCCTCAAGAGCCCTTACTTTATCTCCGGAGCCTGATATTTCAACTGTTAGTGTGTTCTTTGATACATCTACAATTTTTGCTCTAAATATCTCTACTATCTGGACTATTTCTGACCTTGTAGAGGATGTTGCATTAACCTTTATCAAAGCAAGTTCCCGACTGACGGAATCAGAATCTTCCAAAGCCCTTATTTTGATTATGTCAATTAACTTGTTAAGCTGTTTGCTTACCTGCTCAACGGTGTATTCATCTCCGTCCACTACAATAGTCATTCGTGATACTTCAGGATTCTCTGTTACCCCTACTGCAAGGCTATCAATATTAAACCCTCTTCTGCTGAATAAACCTGCTACTCTGGACAATACTCCAGAGCGGTTTTCAACCAGTACAGAAAGTATATGCTTTGCCATTTCTTATCCCCCCCGCCTAAACCGTTTCTTCTTCAGGATCAATACTACATTCCAGCAGATATGCGTTATCATCAGCTAAGAATCTTTCCAATGCACTGTCTATCTGCGAATTACAGGATATCTTTTCAGATTTGAATCCATAAGCTTCCGCTATTTTAACAAAGTCAGGATTATCATCAAGAAATACCTGTGAATATCTCTTCTTATATTTGTTCTTCTGTATTTCACGAACCATACCAAGTCTGTTGTTATTGAGTATTAGGATTTTTACTCCAAGCCTGTTTTGCTTTATGGTACCCATTTCCGGCATTGACATTTGAAAACTTCCGTCACCGCCTATAACAACTACAGTACTTTCAGGTCTGCCTATCTTGGCTCCAATACCTGCTGGAAGGCCATAGCCCATAGTTCCCAGTCCACCCGAGGTAATAAAAGATCCTGGTTTTCTTGCAATAAAGTTGTTTGCGGCCCATATTTGATTCTGTCCGACTTCCGTAACTACTATTGCATTATCATAAAGTCTTTTTGAAAGTTCTGCTAGTAGTTTCTTAGGGTTTACATAACTACTTTGCTCTTTTAATTTAACTTTGTTCTTTTTAACAGCCTGCTGCAAGCTCTCCAGCCATTGTGAAGTATTGCAGTTTTGAATAGACTTATACAAGTCCTCAAGAATCAACCCCGCATCTCCTACTACAGGTATCGTAGTACTTACGTTTTTCCCTATCTCAGCAGGATCAATATCAATATGAATTATTCCTGCCTTTTCTGCTATCTTGCCAGCAGTTCCTAACGCACGATCTCCCACTCTAGCCCCAACTATTATAAGGAGATCTGTGTTGTGTACCGCATAATTGGCGGCATATACTCCGTGAGAGCCTAACATTCCCATGTTCAAAGGATGGTCAGCGGGTATTGCTCCAATTCCCATTAAAGTAGTTACTACAGGTATTTGATATTTCTCTGCAAGCCTTGTCATTATTTCTGAAGCTTTTGCAGAAATAACTCCTCCTCCTGCACATATAACGGGTCTTTGTGAGCTAGCAACTGCCTCAGCAATCTTTTTTATCTGCTGTGGATGGCCTTTGTAATTTGGCTTATATCCTTTGATATCTACCTCATCTGGATATATGAAATCAAGTGTATCTGTCTGTATATCCACAGGTACATCTATCAGCACCGGTCCAGGTCTTCCGGTAGAAGCAATGTGAAAAGCTTCTTTTACTATCCTAGGTAAATCTTTAACATTCTTCACCAGGTAGTTATGCTTGCAGAAGGGTTCTGTAGCTCCTGTAATATCCACCTCTTGAAAGACATCTCTTCCTATCAAATCAAGGGATACCTGCCCTGTAATAGCTACCATCGGAATTGAATCCGAATATGCGGTTGCAATCCCCGTTATAAGGTTTGTTGCACCAGGCCCCGAGGTAGCCACACAAACGCCCGTTTTCCCGGTAACTCTCGAATATCCGCTGGCAGCATGTGCTGCTCCTTGCTCGTTTCTCGTAAGTATATGCTTGATATCTGAATCCAGCAGTGCATCATAAAATGGACAGATTGCCGCACCGGGATATCCGAAAATCGTAGTTACATTTTCTAACTCAAGTGCCTTTACCAACCCTTGAGCTCCTGTTATTTTCAATGGCAATCCTCCTTTTCACTATAATTCTATACTCAGATTAGTTATAAAAAACCCCCCCATCTCTGCCATTACGCAGGGACGAGGGGATAACTCCGCCGTGGTACCACCCTGATTTAATACAGTTAATCAACTGCATCCTCAGTGAGCAACCGGACAAATGTCCGTGCTCCATAGCTATATCGTTGCCAACGCCGACACTTAATCAATCTGACTCTTTGGGTATCGGGCCTCCGGAATGAGTTATACATGTATTTATTGTACCGTCTTCCACCAACCGCCGGCTCTCTTTAACAAATCAATACATCTTGTTTTCCATCATAAGCTATATATTTAGATATTAATCCCTTACAAAAGTTGTAAGCCTTAGTTTAGAAATAATTATAGCATCATATTCATAGAGCGTCAATAAAAGGCATTTAACGTTTTCTGACCAGTTTAGCTTGAGTTTTTAATGTTTTATGTTGTTGGATAACTTCTTGGCTTATAATCCTGAATATTCAAATAAATCAAAATCAGCCGTATTTTTGCTGTCATGCCCATTACTGCTGGCAAACATCCCTACATATGTCCCGATAAATCCTCCCGCTACATCAGTACTCAGTATTCTTCCATCTACATTTACAGCCAACTCCCACAGTTGGTTATCATCACCGAAGTAAAAACTGTAATCCTGACCACATGCCTTTACAACCATATGAATGCGTTTTTTGGTAATTTCCTTTTGCCCTATGACGTTTTCCTTTCCGTCGTTACATACAACCAACCTTATTACATTCTTTTCTCCAAAGCAGGTACACTCAAATCTCATGTGATAATTGTTATTTTGTATTAGTAATATGCCTGCTGCCTCATTTTCATTCTCAGGAGAAAACTCCATTATTGCTTTTGCCATAAAATTAATATGCTGCTGGCGTCTGCCAACAAAGCTTGGGTTCTTCTCCTCAGTAATTTTTACAGGTCTCAGCTTTAAACGTAAATATCCTGGTCTTTCAGTGAGACTGTAGAAATTTTCTCTTGGAGTACGCACGAAATTCCATATAAAGTCAAGCTTTTGGCTGTCAAAGTGGTCACAAACTGTTGCTTCAACCGGGTTGTCCGGAGGAAGTTTAGGTCTTTCATAGGTAAACTCAACTTTTCCACTTAAAGGACTTACTACCGGCCAGCCATCTTCCCATATTACTGGAATAAGAAATGTTTCACGGCCTAGGTTTCTATAGTAACCTCCATACGGTCTTGATGCAAGTGCAACCATCCACCACTCTCCGTTTTGGGTTTCAACAAGGTCGGCATGGCCTACGTTTGCAATAGGGTATTTTCTTCCTAAGTGTCTATGGGTAAGAATAGGATTTCCTCTGCAGCCCTCATAAGGTCCTGTTATATTTTTGCTTCTGGCAATTGTAACTGAATGATGATAATCCGTTCCGCCCTCAGCAATCATCAAATAATAATATCCGTTAATTTTATAGAGATGAGGGCCTTCAGGCCACACAGCATTTTTCATTGCACCTCTCCACAAACCATATCTTGGCCCTGTAAGCTGCATTTTCGCAGTGTCAAGTTCTCTCATCCAGATTTCATTATCTCCGTAATATGTTCCGTCCGGTGCATCATATGTGCCCATAAAATATACTTTTCCGTCATCATCAAAGAAAAGTGACGGGTCAATACCTGGCGCATCTTCCAGCCAGTATGGCTCTGACCACGGGCCCTCTGGTTTTTCAGCCGTAATTATGAAATTGCCCTTTTTTCCTACATTGGTACATGCAATATAAAACAGTCCTTTATTGTATCTGATAGTTGGAGCATATATTCCCTGTGACTGTTCAAGTTCATCTAAATCGAGCTGAGTGGTTCTGTCCAGAGCATGACCTATTTGTTTCCAATTAACTAAATCTTTACTGTGGAAAACCGGTAGTCCCGGAAAATATGTAAAGCTTGATGTAACAAGATAATAGTCATCGTTCACACGGCATATTGAAGGATCGGGATAAAACCCCGGCAATATTGGATTACTGAAATAATTACAGTCTTTTTTTGTCAAATATAACGCCTCCTAAAAAATATTTAATTTGAAGCATATAAAATCCGGGAATGTATCATCCTCAAAACAAGGATGATACATATTAATAAAGATAGTTTAACATAGTTTTATAAGTATTTTTCATTTATTGTCCTATAATTTCCATAAACCTATCCTTGGATATATAATTTGTCTCTTCTATCAAGGCTCCGTTCCTATAGAACCTTAAGTAAGGTATCTCTGAATTTCCCAGCTGCTCTTCCTTGAATTTTCTGAATTCTTCAAAATAGTCGGTGGTATTATACACTAACTCATATACATCAATATCTATTTTCACATCAGTGCTATCATATAACCAAGTTCTCAGGGCCTGCCACTGGGGACACCAGTCCTGTGTTAATATTATAAGTACTATTTCCTTTGAAGCTGTTATACTCTTGTCGAAATCACCCTTCTGTATAGCATTTAAAGCCTGTTCCTTTTGCATCTCTATTCTATTTACCATATGAGTTCCCGTCCTTTAATTTAAGTTGTTATTTAAGTTTTTCTTAACTGCTTAAAGAATTCCGTTAATATATTTCCACATTCCTCAAACATTAATCCATATACTACGTCAACTTTGTGATTAAATTGTGGAACTCTAAATAAATCTACCACTGACCCTGCTGCACCTGCTTTTTTGTCCATTGCTCCTATATAAAGTGTTTTTATTCTTGATTGAATAATAGCTCCTGCACACATTGGACACGGCTCCAGAGTAACGTACATGTCACATCCTTCCAGTTTCCAGGTTCCAAGCGCCTTTGCCGCTTTTTTTATAGCTTCTATTTCAGCATGAGATGTAACATCCAGCTTTTCTTCCTTTTGATTTCGGCCCCTAGCAATTATCTTTCCATCCTTTACTATAATTGCTCCTACCGGTGATTCGCCATTTTCGTATGCCTTTTTTGCCTGATTGATTGCCTCAAGCATAAACTGCTCGTTTCTGGTGTACATTAGGGTACCTCCATTATTTTTATTAATTATATTATAACTTCGAGAGTAAAAAATTAAATATTTTTATAAGTCAGTACCATAATGAACTTTCAAACATATTATGTTATCAGAATGTCAGCTTTTTTAGCTGCGTTAGTATTTGTACAAAAAGGAGATGTATACATGAAAAAAGCTTTAATTACAGGAATAACAGGGCAAGATGGCTCATATCTGTCTGAGTTTTTATTAAATAAAGGTTACGAGGTTCATGGTATTGTCAGAAGAAGCAGCAGCCTAAATACTCAGAGGATATCCCATCTTCTCGGTGATGAAACTGGGGAAAATTCACAGATTTCTCTTCACTTCGGGGATTTATCCGACTCCGGCAGTCTGAGTAAACTTCTTTATAAGATAGAACCCGATGAAGTTTACAATCTGGGTGCTCAAAGTCATGTCAAAGTATCCTTTGATGTTCCCGAATATACCGGAGATGTGGATGCATTGGGAACTGTACGACTTTTAGAAAGCATCAGGGAAATTAATCCGAGTATTAAGTTCTACCAGGCCTCCTCAAGTGAATTATTCGGTAAGGTAAGAGAAACTCCTCAAAGTGAGACCACTCCCTTCTATCCGAGAAGTCCGTATGGTGTGTCTAAAATGTATGCATACTGGATTACAGTAAACTACCGTGATGCATATAATCTTTTTGCCTGTAACGGAATCCTTTTTAACCATGAGTCTCCCAGACGCGGAGAAACTTTTGTAACCCGTAAGATAACCAAAGGTATAGCTGACATAGTACATGGGAAAACGGACAAACTGTACCTTGGTAACATTGATGCAAAAAGAGATTGGGGTTTTGCAGGGGATTATGTAGAAGCAATGTGGCTCATGCTTCAGCAGGATGAACCCGACGATTACGTTATAGCAACAGGGGAAACTCATACTGTAAGAGAATTCTGTAATCTTGCATTTAAGCATGTAGGAATAACATTGGAGTGGCAAGGCTCCGGAGAACAAGAAAAGGCTGTAGACAGGGTTACGGGGAAAGAACTTATTAATATCAGCAGTAAATTCTTCCGGCCTACGGAAGTAGATTTGCTTTTGGGGAATCCATCTAAAGCCAAAAGTAAACTCAATTGGAAACAAAGAGTTTCTTTTGAAGAGCTTGTAAAAATGATGGTTGAAAGTGATTTAAATGAGGAGATGAAATAATGAATAAGGATAGTAAAATTTATGTAGCCGGACACAGCGGAATGGTTGGCTCTGCAATCGTAAGGAGACTTCAAAAGAACGGATATGAAAATATTTTATGTAAAAGTCATAAAGAACTTGACCTTACAAACCAAGCCTTAACAGAACAGTTCTTTATGGATGAAAAACCGGAATATGTTTTTATTGCAGCCGCAAAAGTTGGCGGAATACATGCCAACAACTCCTTTCCTGCTGATTTTATAATGGAAAATATGCTTATTGAGTGCAATGTAATAAAAAGTGCTTTTAAAAGCGGAGTCAAAAAGCTTCTGTTCTTAGGCAGTTCGTGTATATACCCTAAATTATGTCCCCAACCCATAAAGGAGGAATATTTGCTGACTGGTGAACTTGAGCCTACTAATGAAGCATACGCTTTGGCAAAAATATCTGGAATAAAAATGTGCCAGTCCTATAATAAGCAATATGGAACACGGTTCATTTCCGCCATGCCTGCAAGTCTTTATGGTGTTAATGACAGATTTGATATTAATAATTCCCATGTTATTCCTGCAATGATTATTAAATTTCACGAAGCAAAAGTGAAAAATAAGCCTTATGTTGAATTGTGGGGTACAGGAAATCCTCTAAGGGAATTTCTTTACGTTGATGACATGGCAGATGCATGCTTGTATCTTATGCAGAATTATGAAGGAAACGAATTTGTCAATATCGGTTCAGGCAAGGAAATCAGTATACGTGAGCTTGCCGAAACAATTAAGCGAGTAACGGAATACACCGGAGAACTTGTTTTTGATACAACCAAACCTGATGGCACACCCAGACGTGTATTGGACAACAGTAAGATACATAAGACAGGGTGGGTACCTCAAGTTGAAATTGAAGAAGGTCTTCGCAGGGAGTATGAATACTATCTTAATAATGTTTTATCAAAAAAATAACTCTTTTTGCATTCTCTATAAAAAATGAGGCAGTATCAACTTTGAACTGCCTCTCTTTTATTCTACCCTTTATTTTCTTCACTATTTTCCTCACTGAATAATTGCTTTAATACATCCAGTTGAGCATTTATCAATGCCTCGGACTTTGTTTTAAATGAATATAACTGCCCCTTTATTTCATCCAGCTTCCCTTTTGCCTTAATTACCTCAAGGTTTGCAGTTTCAATAATCCTTTGTGCACTTAGCTCTGCCTCATCAGTTATATTTTTTGCTTTCTCACATGCATTTGTTTTTATTTGTTCACTTGTATGCTGTGCAACTATTATAGAATGCTGTAATGATTCCTCAAGTACTTTATAGTGTTGAACGGTTTCATTAAGTAAATTTATTTTGCTTTTCATTTCCTCGTTTTCTTTAGCCATACTTATGTAGTCCTCACCCACTTGGGCAAGGATCGCATCAACCTGTTTTCTGCAATATCCGTTAATCAGGGACTTTTTTATGCAAAGACATTTAAAATCTTCGGGAGTATAATACATATCGCTCATCTCCTAAAATTACTCTCTCATCATAATATATTCCCGTTATGGCAATATATTCTCTATTTGAGTAACCATATGAATGAATAATGTATATTTTTACCACCTAAAACCAATAGGCATTATATCCCTTTCCCTGATATTAAACCTAAAGTTGGTAAAATCTCTGGTTGTAATCATATCTGCAATGTCTCTAACCCACAGTATATCATTCAAAGTTGCATAAAACCTTGCCCTGTCAAGTAGACTTTCCAGACTAGGATAATACCTCGCCACACGTTTTAAAAAAGCTTCTCCCAGATTATCAAGAAGTATCCCTACATCATAGGCAGGGTCACCTAATCCCGAAAGGGCAAAACCTATTACACCCGTTAATTTCTTTAGTCTGCTGTCTATAAGCAAGTGATAAGCAGAAAGATCTCCGTGAATAAGAGAAGGTTCGTAGGACAAAAAATCATCATCATTTTCAACAGGTTTAAATACCTGTTTTATATATTCCTTTGTATAGTCGGAACAATATGGGAATACCTTTCTATATATTTCATCAACAAATTGCTCCCATCCATTTTGGTCTATAGGATTTTGAAATTCGCCGATTCCCATATTTTCAGCCTCTTCGACTGGTATTGTGTGAAGTGATTTAAGGAAAGTTCCTATCTGCTGTGCTAAAGTTTCCTGGTGTTTGCCATTTAATTGCAGCAGCAGGTTCCTTAATATAGGTTTTCCCTTTATTATGTTATATTTTACCATTTCTCTCCCAAGGGGTTCATGAGCAGGAACAAGGGGTTCTATACGGTTACGAATGAAATTAGTAACCTTTGCCTCGTTATCTAAATAAGCAACACTCCAGTCGTATCTGGCAAATTTGAAAATGTAAGTGTCATTTATAATAATTACATCATTATATCTACCCTCATTTATCAGGTATTCCACTTTTGTTATATTAATCTGAGGGCATCTGCTTCTTATAAGCCCCATATACATATTCTTCTTTTCGTCCATACAGATTTTTCACCACCCATAAGCTTTAAACCCTTTTATCAATATAAAAGCTTTATATTTGATTCAGGCCAGTCCCTCAGTCTTAATACAGTATTTGAAAGACTTGAATATCCATTTCCAATAAAGAAATCACATTTTGAAGCTATATACGTATCCTTTATTATCTCTATTGTATCCTTTACAAGTTCAACACCTTTGTGTCTTTTGTTAGGATAACTAAGTAAAGCAGTGGGAATACGCTCTTTGAGAGGTACCTTTTTACTGTCGGTATATATCAGCATATCATTTTTGCTATATAACTTCTTGTATTGCTTAAATATAGTGTTAGAATCAGTTATTAAAAACAAGTGCCTTGTGTTGTACTTTACAATAAATTGCCATATATTCGGCTTGTAAAACTCATTCAAGTCATATAATTGAGCTACCTCGTTCACTATTGCCTTCTCTCTTACATGTACTCCCAAAATAGGTCTCTCATCCCTAAAATCTGGATTTGTATTTATAAATTTTTTAATCTCTCTTTGTATTGGAGGCTGTAGCTTTATATAATTGTCAAACATGTACCTATATATTTGATACGGAGTTTTTCCGTATGACCAATGGTTGCTTCTTACATATGGTAAAAGTGCTCTCAATGGGTAATAAGTATCACTTACAACAACATTAGCATCACTTCTCATCATACCACTTAGCTCTCTATTTTCCATTTTAAATCTGTCTGTATCTTCCGCCAGGACGTTTTCAAATCTCCATACCTTGGGATAGTAGGAATACTCCGGACGCACTACATCGTGGAAAGTATATGGGGATACAGGTTCAAAAAATGATTCAAATGAGTTTGTATCAACGGATTCACTGTAGAGGCTTTCCATTCCCCAATATACTACCGGAATCCGGTTTGTCAGTTCAGCGGCAAATATCTGACATATCACATGGTCCACATCTTTCCATATGCTGCCTCCCAGTGACTTTATCAGAAGAAATCTACTATTCGACATATGTGTTAACACCTCCATAAAATTCCGGGTACTCCAACCTGTGATTTTTGCTTTCCAGCAGCCTTCTTTTCCCCTCTTCCTTTACTCTTCTTTTAGCAAGTTTTACTTCATTTTTTAAATCTCTGTAAAAAAGAATAATGTTTTGCTCCGGCCAGTCTTTCAGCCTTTTTATTGTATATGAAACATTGGAATATCCGTTTCCAATAAAGAAATTACATTTTGCTCCAAGATAGGTATCTTTGATAATCTCTATTCCCTTACGTCTTTTTGCTGAATAATCCTGCAGATGAGGTGCATCCTCTGTTGCACTTAACGCTCCTCTTCTGCAGTCTGTATAAACCACTTTGTCTCCATACAGTTTTAAAAATTCTTTCAAAATGTCTTCACAATCCGTAAGTAGTAGTATTTTTCCTATATCATATCTGGCACTGAAGTTTTCTATTTCCTTATAGTATCGTTTGTTCAAGCGGCCAAGATTCTCAACTTCTCTTACTTTATCCCCGCCTCTAATGTGAACAGCTAGGGTTAGTCCTTTATCCTTTAGCTTTTCATCATAAAATTCCTGAATCTCCTGTTCAATATCAGGTTTAAGCTTAAGATATTTATCAAATAAGGTCCGGTAAATCTCATGTGCAGTCATACCGTAAGCCCAATGGCTCCTTGTTATATAATTAATCAAAGGCCTTATAAAATAGTGAACATCGCTTACCAGCACATTTGCATCACTATTCATCATCTCACCAAGAT
Organism: Ruminiclostridium josui JCM 17888; assembly: GCF_000526495.1. NCBI lineage: Bacteria > Bacillati > Bacillota > Clostridia > Eubacteriales > Oscillospiraceae > Ruminiclostridium > Ruminiclostridium josui. The sequence continues at coordinate 1,735,940 of NZ_JAGE01000001.1, forward strand.
TTCGGTATGTCCATGTTACCTTATCTAAATCCTCAATCATTACATTGTCATAATTCCATACAGGAGGAAAATAAGTATAATTGTATTTTATTACGTCTTTTATACTATAGTCAGAGACCGGTTCAAAGTATAGATCAAAGGCATTTGTCTTGAATGATTCTGCATACAGACTATTCGGCCCCCAATATATAACAGGAATTCTGTTGGTAAGTTCAGCAGCTAGCAACTGACCCATTACGTGATCCACGTCTGACCAAAAGCCGCATCCCCATGACTTTATTAGCAAAAACCTGTCATTTGGCATTTAACTCACCTCTGCTCTCCTTATTCTTTTTGAACCTATTAAAAAGCTTTTTAACCCTTTGTGCTGTACGGGTAAAAATACTGGGTTTATCACTTTTTACCACAACCATTGCATTTATAGGGTACTTTCTCCTTTTAAATGTCCAGTACATCATTTTTACATTTTTATCTGCCCAATCCTTTATACGTGTAATTCCATGAGATACATTTGAAAAGTCATTCCCTATGAAAAAGTCACATTTTGCAGCAATATATGCATCTTTAACAATTTCAATTCCTCTGCGCCTTACCACCATCGGATTTTCAATATGATATACGGGCTCGTCGTTTTTGATTCTTTTACAATTTGTATATACAAGCATGGAGCCGTATATGTTCTTATACTCATTCAATGTATCCTCGCAGTCGGTAAGTAAAAATATCTTCTTTATATTATATTTATTTATATATTTCTTTATTTCCTTATGGTAGCCTCTGTTAGGCTCCTTAAACTTTCCCTTTGCAAATAGCCTATATAACTTTTTCCCCTTTTTTTGAGGTTTCTGTTTATATTTTTTATAAATTTTATTCCAATACTGGTTTCCGTTTTTCTTAGAATCTCTGGTATCAAACACCATATCTTTTTCAGCTCTCCTGACGTGAACTGCAAGTACAGGATGGTTACCTTTAAGCCACGAATTATAAAAACCCTGGACTTCCATGTTTATATCTGACCTCAGCTTTATATATTTATTGAATAAGTATCTGTATATTTGATGAGAACTCATTCCGTATGCTGGGTGATTCTTTTTTATAAACGGAATTAATTCATGTATGTTATAATATACATCTGCTACTACAACATTTTCTTGGCTGCTAAGTAAGTCCCCTATATTTCGGTAAATCCAAGTATCTTTATTCTGATCCTCAATAAATAGGTTTTCATAATTCCATATTGGCGGATAATATGTGTACTCAGGCTTTGCTACGTCAAAGATAGTGTAGTTGGAAACAGGTTCAAAGTACAATTCAAAGCCGTTAGTCAAGATATATCCATTGTGTAGACAATGTGTAGGCCAATATACAACCGGTATCCTGTTGGTGAGTTCAGCTACAAGAAGTTGACCAAGCACATGATCTACATCCCCCCAAAGGATATAGCTCCAGCTCTTTATAAGCAGGAATCTGTCATTAGACATTATTATTATCACCTCAATATAAATGCATTTCATGTTATTTTATGTAAGCCTATGCTGATATGTGATAATAAAAAATAAAAAACCCACGGGAAATCCCTGTGGGTTCTTATTTAGAGCAATTAGTTCTCTTCTTTTTCGAATAGCTCCAGTATGTAAGAATATAATTTTTCTAATTGATTATAATTGAAGTCTCTAAAAAACCGAATTCCGTATGAGCTCTTTACTTCTAACTCATAAGTACTTTTTGCACATATTTCAATGTCGTAATCCACCGCCGTTATATCCGACATTGGTATATTGTCACTTTTCTGATTGTCATATGAAAGAAGTAATATGTCAGGATCAAATATATCACTTATGTTATAGAAGCAATTATTCAAGGTGTATTTTTCCTTTAAAAAATCTCCCGCATATATGTAACCGTTACTGATATCAGGCTCTATTTTGTTTACAAAAACGCATAACGCATTATACCCATCTCTCCTGAATTTTTGTGTCAGCCCTTTTTCAAAATCATGGAGGCTATTATTGTTAAATAAAATGATGGGTATATCTATATCTTTACGTTTTTCCCATGAATGTGAGTACTCTGCATTCTCTTTGTATGCTTCTTGTCTTAACACAGCTTTTATTTCATCGACTCCCATATTGGGACTATTCCTTAAAAGATTGTGCACATGGGCTGTAATCATTGGTGCCGCATAGCTGTTACATTCGTTTGTTACTTTACCCGTTCCGTCATACTTCTTGAGGCTATGTTTCGCGCATGCACATATATCTATACCGTCCATTGGGTCTTTATTAAATATGTATTGTCCTTCTTCTAATAATCCATCCAAATCACACTTTACCCCAATAACCTTTTCAAATGATGCAGGACACGTAAAAATATTGCGGTTATTGCATGCGGCAACCACTATTACATTTTTCTCTAATGCATAATCTAATGCTTCCTTTACTTCACTAAAATCTCTGTAATCTATAGTCCCAAGACTCAAATTTACAATACGTATGTTATTATCTGCACACCATTTCAATCCGTGAATTAGCTGTGTTTTCACTCCTGTTCTTGAATTAGAATCCAATATTTTTACACTGCCTATATCAGCTTCCGGAGAGTACTTTTTTATTATTGCAGCACAAGTTGTACCATGAGACGGAGAATGAGGGTCATAATCCAACCTGTCACAAACAGCTAAATCACGAGTTATTTCCAGATTGTACGAAAGTCTTCCCATTTGATAGTACTTCTCGTTAACTCCGTCATCTATGATTGCAATATTAATAGGTACTGTATTCATCTTTGGCACTGCCCTCCTGCCTCATATCCTTTGTATACTTTTCCATTTGTTCAATTAAATTACATATAATATATCATTCATTTATTTCATTTGCAAATTCCACTTATCTTTATTCCATTCAACAGTTCTTTCAAGCCCTTCTCTGAATGGCTTAAAAGATATAATCCCAAATTCGGATAAAATCTTACTTATATCAAGCTGTACTTTATCAGGAGATACCTTTATTTCTTCAATAGTCTGTTTTTTCTGCTGATTGTCAATGGTAAGAGTGCTTCCGGTAATAGAGCAAACTTCTTGGGCAAGTGTCTTTATACTGATACTGTCCTGGCCCCCCACGTTATACACAAAGTCCTTTCCATATGCAATAATGTGCATGAGCATCAGGGCACAGTCTGCTATATAGCAGAAAGTTCTTACTTTACTTCCGTCATCCAGCATGGTAATATTTTTTTGCTCTAACCCTCGTCTTATAAACTGTCCAAGAACACGTTCATCGTCTCCTTTTACTCCCGGGCCGTAAGTCATGGATATTCTAGCGACTTTCGCGTCTACCCCTTCATAGTGCCTGTAAGCAAAGCACAAAGTTTCCCCCATCCTTTTTGACTCTGAATATACGGCCCTTACATTTATCGGAGAGCAAAAGCCTGGGTAACTCTCGGGTGTAGGTATGTTGTCAATATCCGGTTCACCGTAAATTTCTGAGGAGCTAAGGAATAGTATGACTGAATTATCTTTCTTTGCCCTTTGCAGAAGCTTTTCAGTAACAATAGTATTTAAATGAATAGTATCCAGATAGTTTCTAAGGAATTTGCCGGGCTGTGCGTATGTTGCGCCATGTATGATATAATCAATCTTTACTTTTAACTTATCAATATCCATACTGTTTAGGTCTTCAGAATAGAAACTGTAATTTTGCTCAAATATATCAGTCAGGGCCTCGCAAGGCTTACTTCTGCTTACAGCATAAATTTTAATTTCACCGCCCTTTAAAATGTTGGCAAGATGAAGCATATATATGATATAAGTTCCTATTAATCCATTTGCTCCTGTAATTAGTACTGTTTTGTTATAAAGAGGTGATAAATCTATCTTTTTTAAATATTCCATGCAGTCTTCTTTAATATATTTATCCAAAAGGAAGCCCCCTTTCATTATTTCATTAATTCAACAGCCTTTTCACATATAGTTTCAGAGTCAGGATAAAAGGCTTTTTCCTGTAAATCTCCGGCTGGAGTCGGTATATCCGGGCAACAAACTCTTACAACAGGCTTTTTCAGTAAATGAAAAGCTTTCTCAGCAACAAGAGCTGCAATTTCCGCAGCAACGCCGCCTGTCTTCCATCCGGTATCAGTTATTATAAGTTTGCCTGTCTTTGCAAGGGATTCAAATATAATGTCTTCGTCTATTGGTTTTATTGTCCTTAAATCTATAACCTCAGCTGATATGTTTTGAGCTTGAAGCTTCTCTGCTGCCTTTAAGGCTTCAATCAGCATATAGGACACTGCAACAATAGTAACGTCCTTCCCCGGTCTTCTTACAACGCCCTTTCCAAATGGTATAGAGTATAATGTGTCTGGGACATTTCCCATTGTTTTGTAAAGCCATCTATGTTCAACAAATAGCACAGGATTATTGTCAATTATGCTTGAGATGAGTAATCCCTTGGCATCATAAGGTGTAGCTGGAGCTGCGATTTTCAGTCCCGGAGCATTCATAAGCATTCCTTGCAAACATTGTGAATGCTGGGCTCCTGATCCCCATCCTCGGGCACTAACTGTCCTTACCACCAAAGGAACACTTACCTTTCCTCCGGTCATATAGCTCCATTTCGCAGCGTGGTTTACCAGTTGATCCAAAGAGAGTAGTAAAAAATCCATTCTGCTGTGAACAAAAACAGGTCTTAATCCTGCCATTGCAGCTCCTGTGGCTATCCCCGTCAGGGAATTTTCTGCAATAGGCGTGTCAAAAACCCTGTCACGGCCATACTTTTCATGCAATCCCTTTGTAGTTCCAAAAACTCCGCCGGGGTCGTCTACGCCCTCTCCCATAATAAAAACCCTTGAATCCCTTGCAAGGGATTGGTCCATTGCTTCATATAAAGCATCTTTATATGAAATCATTCTGCCATTTTGGGAATCATCAGTTATTATAAATTTATCCTGTTTCTCAACTTCAATTGTAGTCCAGGGCATGTAATATACCTCCTATCAGTGTACATAATGAACTGTATTAATCCGCATAAACAAAATCAAGTAATTCTTCTGGCTGTGGTTTAGGAGAATTAACTGCAAATTCAAAAGCATCCTTTATCACTTTGTCTATTTCCTCATGTATGGATTTTTCTAACTGCTCATTAAGAATATTTCTACTTTCAAGATAGCTTTTATACCATTTGATTGGACACTTTGAAACCCAATAGTCATATTCCTCCTGGGGTCTGTATCCTACACCCAGGTCATCAACGGTGCCAATATGCCCCTTCCATCTGTAGCTTATACACTCCAGCAAAACAGGTCCCTCACCATTTCTGCACTTTTCAATAGCCTTTTCTGCATACTCGGAAACTTTAAGCACATCATTCCCGTCTATCTGATATGAGGGAATTCCATATCCCTGAGCAATTTTACATATATTGTCTCCTGGCTGTCTAGCATTTTGATGGGAGTTTATAGCATAGAAATTATTTTCACATACATATATAACCGGAAGCTTTTTAAGGGATGCGAAATTCAGGCTTTCATGAAAAGTTCCTTCGTCTGCCGCTCCATCTCCGAAAAAAACAGCAGTAACCCTATCATTTTTTTGAATTTTGGATGCCAGAGCGGCTCCCGTTCCAAGAGGCAGGCTACCTCCGACTATGGCAGTGGAGCCAAAAATCCCTATTTCCGGAGCCATCAAGTGCATGGAGCCTCCTCTGCCGGAAGTACACCCTGTCTTACGAAGATACAATTCTGCTATCATTTTATTGATATCTCCACCTTTTGCTATATAGTGGGCATGACTCCTATGAGTTCCAAAAAGATAATCCTCCTTACGAAGGTGTATACAAACCCCTGCCGCAATTGCCTCCTGCCCTATGGAAAGATGAATAGGGGTTTTCATTTCGTCATTTTTATATTCTTCCTCGATTTTGCGTTCCACACTGCGTATGGTCTGCATTACTCTATACAACTCAATAAGTTTCTCATTTTCCATATATACCAGCCTCCGAAATTCTCAATAATATACTTTTTATGAGCAATATCAATAAAGCAGTGTTACATTCTGGTCTTGCCAGTCTTTTAGTTCGTATACTGCTCTGGATACGTTTGAGAATCCATTTCCTATAAAATAGTCACATTTTGCTGCAAGCCATGTGTCTTTTATAATTTCAACTCCTTTCAGCCTGTTGTCATCATATTTCTGAAAGTGAACTCCCCCTTGGTTTTTCAAAACCCTCTTACAGTCAGTATTAATTAACCTGTCACCATATATGTTTTTATACTCCTCCAATATGTCTCTGCAATCAGTCATAAGAAAAATATGTGCATTAGGTCTTTCTTTCAAATAATTTTCTATTTTCGCCGGGTAAAGCTTGTTCAGTTCATGTAGATGACTAACTTCCAATATCTTGTCACTTCCTCTTAAATGTACTGCAATAATTTCTTTGCCGGTCATATTTATGTCATAGAAATCATTTATCTCCTTTTCAATTTCCGGTCGCAGCCGTATATACTTTTTAAGCATAATCCTGTAAATCTCTGTGGAATTCAATCCGAAATACGGACATGTATCATCCATGCGGCATATAGTACCATCAATATCCATATATTTATTTGCTACCTCTACGTCCTCATTAATACCTATATTATCCATTAATTTATCCATGCCGTATTTGGATACAGGGAAAAAGTACTGTTCAAACGCGTTTGAGGCTTCATCTGTGCTGTACATACTCTTGCTACCCCAATAAACAACAGGAATCCTTTGCGTTATTTCGGCATGCAATATATTTGAAAGCGTGTGGTGCATATCATACCAAAACCCATCCCCCGTTGTATTAATAAGTAAGAATTTATCCTTCTTCAAATTATCCCTCCCCTCACATACCAGGCTGTTACAGGAAACTTTTGAATTCACTCTTTTTAATTATTTCAACCAGATCTTTAACTTCCTGTGCTCTTCCTCTAGGACAAACAATAACAGCCTCATTTGTACCTGCAACTATCATATTGTCTAACCCTATTGCTGCAATAAGTATTCCATCAGCATAAATTACAGAATTAGTAGTTCCCAGAGTTACATAGTTGCCCTTCCAATAGTTATTGTCCTTATCTTTTTGTAGAGTTCCCGACAATGTATCAATGCTTCCTATATCATCCCAGTCAAAGGAAGCCTTTATCACATAAATGTCTTTACTTTTTTCCAGTACAGCATTGTCAAATGAAATATCCTGTATTTCATTATATGCAGTCGTTATATATGTGTTAAAATTTTCACTTCCCTCATGCATAAGTGCATCTGCGATGGATGTATAATGTTTAGGTATATGTTGTCTGATTTGATTAATTATTGTCTTTGATGTTCCGGCCAGAATACCTCCGTTCCACAAGTATTCACCTGATTCAAACATTGAGCGTGCTGTATCTTCTTTTGGTTTTTCAGTAAACTTATTAACTTTAAAAATTTGTCCTTCTAAGTCTTTCTCCTTATCTATTTTTATATAGCCGTAAGCGGTAGAGGGATACGAAGGGTTAATTCCTATTACAACAAGGCTATCCTTTTCTTCCACTGCATTAAAGGCAAGATTTATTGTATCAGCATAACCCTGCCGGTCTTTGACATAACCGTCAGCCGGTACAAAACATAGTATTGATTCTCCCAATTTTTTATCAAGAAGCATTGTAGTATATGCAATACATGCAGCAGTATTCTTCTTCACGGGCTCCGAAATTATATTTGTAGGCGGAATTATATCCTTCACAACTTCTTTGGTCATTTCTACAAGACTTTGATTAGTTACAATAAAGCAATTGGATGGGGCAACGCTCTGGCATACGCGGTTAATTGTCTGAACCAGCATACATTCGCCGTCATCAACAGATATAAACTGTTTAGGCTTCTTTTCTTTTGACAGAGGCCATAATCTTGTTCCTGAGCCACCTGCCATAATAACGACAAATTTCTCCATCTCCAAAACTCCAAAAATATTATTATAATCTATTTTATGTAAATTACTTGAATATGTTCATACGTATTTATACTGAATTTTAGGGAAATAATACAATTTACTAAATCTATAATATGGAGCGGCATAAATGCAGGGTAAATATATATTGCTAACAATTTTAAATTCAGTACTTATTGTCTTTGGACAAACACTGTGGAAATTGGGACTTATTAAATCTCAGGAGTATAGTTTAAAACTGCTGCTAAGTCCTCTAATCATTGCCGGAGTCCTTACTTATGGCATATCTACGATTTTATGGCTATATATACTTTCAAAACTTCCGTTTTCCACCGCATATCCTTTAAATAGCATTGCCTATGCCCTTAGCCTATTTGTGGGCTTTTTCATATTTAAGGAATATATTGATATGCAAAAAATATTTGGTACTATACTCATTCTGGCAGGAGTATTTTATATAGCTAGAGGGTAAAATAGATTAGGATGAATACAGGCTTCGGAGGAATAAATGAAAAGCATAATAATAATACCTGCTTACAATGAACAGGATAATATTCTTGATGTCATAAATGATATAGAGCAAAACGCTGCAGGATACCATTACGTGGTTATAAATGACGGTTCATCAGACAAAACAGATTTAATGTTGCAGGAAAATCACATTCCCCATATAAATCTTCCATTTAACATAGGTATAGGTGGAGCCGTACAAACTGGCTACAAATATGCATATGAAAAAGGCTACGACATTGTTGTACAGTTTGACGGTGACGGTCAGCACAAAGCATCTTACATCCCTGAAATGATAAATATTCTAGAAAAAGGTACCGCAGACATGGTTATTGGCTCTAGATTTTTGGACAAAAGGGGGTACCAGTCTACTTTTATAAGAAGATTGGGAATAAAGTACTTTCGTTTTTTAATATGGCTATTATCAGGGTCAAGAGTGACGGACTCAACTTCTGGTTTCAGAGCCTGCAACAGAAAAATTATTGATTTGTTTTCAAAACGCTACCCACAGGACTATCCTGAGCCTGAATCCATAATGATTTTAAAACAGAATAAACTAAAAATAGTGGAAGTGCCTGTAGAAATGAGGAAAAGGACCCGAGGGAATTCTTCAATAAACAGGTCTCTATCCGTTTACTATATGGTCAAAGTTACATTGGCTATAATTTTAAGTCGCATGAGACCGCGTATAAGACGGTTTTCCAATTAAATTTTTTTACGGAAGGTAAAAATATGAACGTACGATTACAGATAAGTATTCTTCTTATAGGATTTATTTTGCTTACAACAATTCTTAAAATGGTTCAGAAAACCAAATTGGAACTCAAGTACAGTATTCTTTGGATTGTATCTTCTGTAATGTTTATAATAATTGCTGCTTTCCCTGCTATCACTGATTGGTTTGCAAGCCTTATAGGAATAATCGAACCTGCAAATGCAGTATTTCTTGTACTTATTTTATTTGAGCTAGGTATAAACCTTAACCTTACCATAACTATCTCCAAACAAACCAACAAGGTTAAAAATATGGCACAGTACATTGCCTTGATGGAGAACCAAAACCGTGAAAAAAGTTGAAATAATCGAACTATTATGATAAGCTAATATAGATTGTACTGTAAATTATTTATTTAATTACTTATTAAAGTTATGAAGCGGAGTAGTAAAGGAAAATTTAGTCACTAAAGAGAGCTGCATATTGGGTGAAATTGTAGCTGATTACGTTCTTTGAACTCGCCGTGGAGCTGCTGATATAAAAATTCAGCCGTAGGTCTTTCGTTACAGGACTTTTGAGTGAGCCTCCAAGGCTAACAAGAGTGGTACCGCGGATTAACCCGTCTCTTTTACTAAGAGACGGGTTTTTATAAGTTATTGATATCGATATTAAATAATATAAAGGAGTTGATAAAATGCCATACTCAGCAGATATAGATAGGAAGTGGCAAAGTAAATGGGCAGAGACAGATATCTACAAGTTCAATCCCGAAAACACCGACAAAAAACTATACTGTCTGGAAATGTTTTCATACCCATCAGGCGCCAACCTTCATGTAGGACATTGGTACAATTACGGTTTGACTGATTCCTGGGCCAGAATGAAAAGAATGCAGGGTTACAATGTGTTCCACCCAATGGGATTTGATGCTTTCGGACTTCCTGCGGAAAATTACGCAATTAAAACAGGTATTCATCCACAAGACTCTACTCTTAAAAATATAGAGACTATGGAAGGTCAGCTCAAGGAAATGGGTGCTACCTTTGATTGGAATTATGAAATAAAAACCTGTATGCCCGACTATTATAAATGGACACAGTGGTTGTTCCTTCAATTGTATAAGTCAGGCCTTGCATATAGAAAAAATGCACCTGTTAACTGGTGCCCCAAGTGTAACACAGTTCTCGCAAATGAACAGGTCGTTGACGGATGCTGTGAAAGATGTGATACAGAAGTAACAAAGCGTGACCTTACTCAATGGTTCTTTAAAATTACCGCTTACGCACAGGAACTTCTGGACAAGCTGGATACCATTGACTGGCCTGAAAAAACAAAAAAGATTCAGACAAACTGGATAGGACGTTCAGAAGGTGCTGAGATATCTTTTAAAATCGCCGACACAGACATTGAGTTCCAAGTGTTTACCACCAGAGCCGATACTCTTTATGGCGTAACATATGTTGTTTTGGCGCCTGAAAATCCTATAGTTGAAAAAATAACAAAACCAGAATATTCTGAAGCAGTTGAAAAGTATAAAAACGATACAAAGAAGCAGACTGAAATAGAAAGACTTTCAACAACCAAAGAAAAAACCGGTGTATTTACCGGCAGTTATGCAATTCACCCTATCACAGGAGAAAAAGTGCCTGTGTGGATTGCAGATTATGTTCTTGCAAGCTATGGTACTGGATGTGTAATGGCTGTTCCGTCCCATGATGAACGTGACTTTGAATTTGCAAAGAAATATAACCTGCCTATTAAGAGGGTTATAAAAAGTGCTGACGGTTCAAATGACGAGCTTCCATTCTGCGAATATGGCGTTCTGGTTAATAGTGCAGAATTTGACGGTGTATCCTCAGCAGAGGCAAGAACTGCTATAATAAAGAAGCTGGAAGCAGACGGCAAAGGAAGTTTAAAAATAAACTACAGATTGAGAGACTGGCTTGTTTCAAGACAAAGGTACTGGGGTGCTCCTATTCCAATAGTTTACTGTGAACACTGTGGTGAAGTTCCAGTTCCGGAAGAACAACTGCCTGTTGCTCTTCCTTACAACGTTGAGTTTAAACCTGACGGAGAATCCCCTCTTAAAAAGAGTCAGGAGTTTATGAATACCGTTTGTCCGAAATGCGGTGCTCCGGCTAAGAGAGATCCAGATACACTGGATACATTTGTTTGCTCGTCATGGTACTATCTCAGATATCCTGACAGCCAGAACACTGATAAGCCATTTGACACTGAATGGATAAACAAGATGCTTCCCGTTGACAAGTATGTAGGCGGTGCTGAACATGCCGCAATGCATTTGCTATATGCACGATTTATAACCAAGGCATTGAGGGACCTGGGCTTCCTGAACTTTGACGAACCATTCCTATCACTTGTACATCAGGGTACAATACTTGGTCCGGATGGAAACAGAATGAGTAAATCCAGAGGAAATACCATTTCTCCTGATGATTATGTAAGAAAGTACGGTTCAGATATATTCAGAATGTATCTTGGCTTTGGTTTTAATTACGTTGACGGTGGCCCATGGAGCGACGATGGAATAAAAGCTATTTCAAGATTTGCAAGCAGAATAGAACGGCTTGTTGAAAGTCTTGCAGAGCAAAAGTCAAATCCATCAAGAACTGATGTTGATAAAGATGACAAAGAACTTAACTTCGTACGTCATACGGCTATAAAAGGAGCCACTCAGGACACCGATAGATTCCAGTTCAACACTGCAATATCACGTTGTATGGAACTGGTAAATGCACTTTACAAGTATGATGCAGAAGTCAAAGTTAAGAATATAAATCTTTTTGAGGATACCATTAAAGACTTAGTAAAGCTTGTTTCTCCTTTTGCACCTCATTTTGCTGAGGAAATGTGGGAACAGTTGGGCTATGAATATTCCATATTCAATCAGAAATGGCCTGAATTTGATGAAAATGCATTAGTTAAAGACACTATAGAATTGGCCGTGCAGGTTAATGGTACAGTCAGGGGTAAAATAGTAATTTCCGCTGATGCTGACAATAGTGAAGCAGAGGCCGCTGCTTTAGCTGATGAAAAAATAAAACCTTTCCTTGATGAAAAAGAAATTAAGAAAGTTATAGTAGTAAAAGGAAGACTTGTTAATATTGTTGCTAAATAATAATAATTTAAAATGCAATAAGAGATATTCCCCTACCAGATTGTCTCTTATTGTATTTTTTTGATATTTACTGTAAAATGCTCTCATAATATGATAATATTAACTGATAATTTCATGGACGGAGAGCATAATTATGAATATTACTTTTTATAGAAAGCTAGCATACAAAGTAGCTGATTCAGTCACAAGGAATGGGCAGTACACAGAGACGGAGATTAGCAATATTCGTTACGGACTGGTATGTATCTTTTCAGATTTGTATAAAACCCTTCTATACTTATTAATATTTACTGTTTTCTCTCTGACAAAGGAATTTGTATTAGCGTTTATTGCTTTTCTTCTGATTCGGCCCTTTCTTGGAGGTTATCATTTTAAAAGTGAGTTTGTATGCATTATAATGTCATTTCTGACCATGGTAATAGCTATATTCGCAGGTAAAATAATTATAATCCCCTTCTACATACAGTTGGTGCTTATTGTATTACTTCCGATTCTGGGGTTTTTAATTACACCTGTCAAAGACAATCAAAAAAAAGAAGACCGGAAAAGAACAGGGATTTTAACAGGAGCAATTACAGTTTTACTTCTACTGTTAGACTGTTTCTATTTGCCCGGTAACATAATTACCTGGTCTGTTATAGAAGTTTATGTACTATCTATATATCAACTACTAATTATCAAATATTTGCATAAAATGTAATATATTTTGTAAAATATATTGACTTTTCCTGTAGAATGTTAGAATATTAAGTTGATAATTATAATTTTTTTAAGGAGTGACTTTGATGAAAAAAAATTTACTAAAAACAGTTGGGAAAGTATCATTAATAGTTACAGGTTTGATTACCGGGGCAGCTTCTAAAATACTATGGTTATATCAACCCGAAAAGTAATTTGATGAATTGATTTCTTTGGAATTTTGCTCTAATAATTAGAGTTTTCCTCAAATTATTAGAGTGTTTCTTTGTTTTTACATTTTAAGTTAAAGATGGGATAATCGTCCTCTGGAAGGATGTGTAAATTGGTGTGTATGTTGCATATAAGGTCTTTTTTACTGTTATTGACTGTTGTTGAAGGATTTATTTTTATATTAGCTTTTTATCTTCTGTCAGGCCAGCGTAAATTCATAAAAAATAATTATATACGGATTGCCTGCTTTGTATGTATTTATACAATATATACGTACTGGATTACCAAGTTTTTGCCGTCAGGGCTGCATTCAATTTTAATTGCATCCCTTACATGTTTTATTCTAAATTATATACTTAACGGAACTCTCTTAAAAAGTTTTGTCAAAGTTCTAATTATTTTTTTGGGAATAGCTATTATAGAAAGTCTCATTGGTCTGGCATGTACGACCATCTTAGGCAAGCCAATGTCAGAATTGATTCAAAATAAAGAAATACTGCTAATATTAGGTACTATTGCAAAGCTGATTCAAAGTACTATTGTATTAATATTATACAAGTCCCACGAAGGATTTTCCTGGTTGAAGGACGGAAATCCCTATCAGTCCAGATACAAGCAGACTCTTATAATGATTTTTGCAGTACTATTCTTTATGATAGGAACAAATATTTATATTTCCAGAGACCCTCAAAATCTACTTCTATATAATATTTTTACCTTTGTTATATACATAGTTTTGATTATTTCAATGATCTCTGCCTTTCGAGAAGGTTCAAAGCTTGAAATTCTTCAATATGCGAATGAACTGAAAAAAGAAAATGTTTATCAGTTAATAGCATTTAACGAAATGGTGGCTAAAGAAAGACACGAGTATAAAAACCATTTAAATACTATTTATGGCCTTTGTACCTTAAACAGGCCTGATTTAAGCGATAAAGTCAAGCAATATATAAACAATTATGCCAATAACAGTGAAGCCATGAATATAAATGTATGTTCAGGTAACGACTTTGTTGACGCCATTATAAGTGTAAAATATAATAACGCCATAAAAAAAGATATAGAAATTTTTATTGACTTTGAAGAACCCTTATCAAGTGCAGTAATAGATGAGGATACTGCTGTAACTGTTATCTCTAACATTATTGATAATGCTTATGAATCTATAGTAGAAATAGATAAAGAAAAAAAGTTTATACGACTTGAAACATATATTGAAAATGATACTTACTATATGTCTATTTCCAACAACGGTCCAATGATTCCCGAAGCAATTATTAAGAAAATTTTTAGTGCAGGGTATTCAACTAAAGAGAATACGTCCAAAAAACGCGGATTCGGACTTAGTATAGTACGATCACAGATAGATAAATGTGGAGGCAGTATCCATATTAACAGTAACGAAGAACTCACAGAATTCCTTATATCTCTAAAAGTAAATAATCAGGTAAGTTGACCGTTATTTATGTAAAAACTACACATTCTTCTTCAAATTGGTTATAATAATATGATAGCTTATTTTATTATACTTTGGAGAAAATGATGTTTAAAATTTCTAAAGACACTATATATTACTTGTCTACACCTATGAGATATAAGAAGGGCATGGACTATTTCAGAGATAAACGTATCAAATCCTTGTCCTTTAATCAGGAAATGCTGTTGTTTGACGCAACAGTTTTAGGGACTCGCCCGTATAATGTACAAGTACGGTTTACCAAGTCCGGTGGTCTTACCGATTTTTTATGTACTTGCTCGGATTATGAAAAGACAGGAAAAGGATGTAAGCACATTGCCGCAGTTCTTTTCTTAGTTAAGGAAAAGGATGAGCAGGGTTTTTTTAATTCTATTGTCCACAAGAAAGCAGCAAAAGATATTTTTCAATTTTTTTCAGATAAAAGCTCAAGTGTAAAGATTCCAGTTAATGTTGAATTTAATCTTGAATTTATTGGTAGACGGTTTTCTATTACCAAAAAGGGACCCCTTGCCTCCCTATCTCTTCGTATAGGCACTGACAGACTTTACGTGGTGAGAAATATACGTCAGCTGTTGGAAAGTCTTAAAACCGGTAATGAAATTGTATTTGGGAAAGGTTTTACCTTTGACCCTGTGATACACGACTTTAAAGAGAGCGATAAGCCTGTTATTTCATATCTTCAGGAATTATTGCAGAACGAGAATCTATTATACTATTTTATAGGTGATTCAAGTAAGAATAGTACATTTATAGATAAAGATATTTTTCTATCCGAAGCAGCTCTTAAAAGGCTTCTTCAGCTTTTACAAGATATCCCTTTTAATATAATAAATAATAATATAAAAATTAAAAACGTTTTAATACAAAATGAGAATATCCCTTTGGAGTTCTCATTGACCGGAAATGCTTCATCTATCGATTTAAATATAAATACAAAACTGCCTCTTTACCAGATAACCTCTGACTTTGAATATTTTTTACACGGTGAAACTGTTTATAGGGTGTCAGAAGCCCAAAGAGAATACTTTAAACCCTTTTTTAACTATATGCAGCAGGAAAATACTAATAGAATAACCTTTATAGAAAAAGATAAGGAACGTTTCTTTTCAGAGGTACTTCCTTATGTTGAAAAAACTGGACAGATATACATAGATGAAAATGTTCAGGAAATGGTTCTGCGAGTGGACTTAGAGCCTGAAATATATCTGGACAAGTTTGAAGATATTATAACTGCTGATGTTAAATTTAAATATGGAGATCGTATAATAAATCCATTCTCTGCCTTTGAAAATCAGGTCCCTACCGGCAAAATTCTTGTACGGAACATGGAAAAAGAGAGAATTATTATTGACATACTTGGGGAAAGTGATTTTAAAGTTAACGGTAACAGAATATATTTGGATGAGGAAGAAAAGATATTTGATTTTGTAAATACAATTATTCCTAAACTACAGGAGTATGCACAAATATTTTATTCCGATAGCTTTAAAGCAATGACCATAAGAAGGCTTCCTTCATTTTCTGGATTTTTAAGACTAAATACACTGAATAATTTTCTCGAGTTCAGTTTTGATATGGAAGGTATAGACCGTGCTGAGCTATCGTCCATATTCCAAAATGTAAGAGAAAAGAAGAAGTATTTCCGTTTAAAAAATGGAGCGTTTCTTCCTCTCGATTCAGAGGGCCTTATAACTATGTCTGAAATAATAGATCAACTTGATCTGACTTGGGAAGACTTAGATAATGAGCTTGTTCAACTACCAATGTACAGAGCGTTTTTTATAGACGGTATGCTTAAAGAAAATGGAATGAAGTTCTTTGAACGCAATAAGGCCTTTAAAGATTTAGTTCATGACATTCACGAACCCTCCGAGACTGAATTTCAAATTCCCGAAACCCTTAAAGGAACTCTAAGGAATTATCAAAAGCTTGGATTCAAATGGCTCAAAACTCTGTCCACATACGGTCTTGGAGGAATCCTTGCTGACGATATGGGTTTAGGAAAAACCTTACAGATTATTACTTTACTCCAGTATGATAAAAATGTTTCAGGACATGGGACATCTATTGTTATTGTTCCTACATCCCTTATTTACAACTGGTGCTCGGAAGTTGAAAAATTTGCACCGGATTTGAAAATAACTGCTGTTGTTGGAAACAAAACAGAACGTGAGGAACTAATAAAAGAAGGCGCCAACTCCGATGTAATAGTCACATCTTATGCTCTTATCAGACGTGATATTGACAACTACAAAGATTATTTGTTCAGATATTGTATACTGGACGAAGCTCAGCACATTAAAAATCCGAGCTCTCAGGCAGCTAAAGCCGTAAAACAGCTTGTATCTCAACACAGGTTCGCACTTACAGGAACCCCTATGGAAAATAATCTTACGGAATTGTGGTCAGTTTTTGATTTTATTTTACCAGGATATCTAAGATCACATGGGAAATTTGTTGAAAAGTTCGAATCACCTATTTCAAAGGGAGACCGTACAGCATTAACTTCTCTGAGCAAGCAATTAAAACCTTTTATTCTCAGAAGGCTTAAACAGGATGTTCTTAAGGAATTACCCGAAAAAATTGAGCATATCATTAAGGCAGACCTTACTGAGGAACAGAAAAAGCTTTATGTTGCTTACCTTGAACAAGCCAAAGGAGATATTTTTAAAGAAATAAACGAAAATGGCTATGAACGGAGTCAAATAAAGATTTTATCCGTACTTACCCGATTAAGACAGCTATGCTGCCACCCCTCTCTATTTGTAGACAACTATGATGGTGATAGCGGTAAGCTGCTGTTGCTTAAAGAAATAGTAGTAGACTCACTTACCTCTGGACACAGGATACTTCTATTCTCGCAGTTTACATCAATGTTGGCAATTATAAAGCAATGGCTGCAAGAAGATGGAATAGACTATTTGTACCTTGATGGGTCAACTCCTGCTGAAGAAAGATTAAAAATGGTTAAAAACTTTAATAACGGGCAAGGCCAAATTTTCCTTCTGTCCTTAAAGTCGGGAGGAACTGGTCTTAATCTCACAGGTGCAGATACAGTTATTCACTATGACCCGTGGTGGAATCCAGCTGTAGAAGACCAGGCAACTGACCGTGCTTACCGCATAGGTCAACTAAAGACCGTCCATGTAATGAAATTGGTTACACACGGTACAATAGAAGAAAAAATATTACGACTTAAGGATAAGAAAAAACAGTTGGTTGATGCAGTTATCCAATCCGGGGAAACACTTATTACTAAAATGACTAAAGAAGAATTAGAAGAGCTTTTCGAGATGTAAAAATATAGGAGTGTGTGAAGGTTTTTCTGTAAATACAGCTTTCTATGATAATTTTTGATGAGTCACCCATAATATAAATGGAGTTCTCTTTATTAATAAATATAATAATTAAAGAATGGCATGTCAAGTACACCCTCTGTTGGGTTGTTGATATGCCATTTATCGTTTATTCTGGTAATCTGCCTTCGTACATGATCGACAGTTCTCCATATACCTTACCCCAGTTTCTGAGCTGATTTGTCCACTTTTTCGTGGCCTCAAAGGTTGCCAGATACAGGGATTTCAGCAGGGCTGTTCCGCTCGGGAAAACACTCCGTTGGCTGTTCAAACGACGATATGTACTATTTAGGCTTTCTATAGCATTTGTAGTGTATATGACCTTACGGACATCTGCAGAAAATTTGAATATAGGGCTGATGGCATCCCAGTTTTTCTGCCAGCTTCTCATTGCGTTAGGATATTTTTCGCCCCATTTCTCAGAAACTTCCTCCAGGCGATTTAAGCCGGTTTCTTCTGAAGGGGCATGATATATCTTCTTCAGATCTTCAGCAAATTCTTTCTTGTCTTTGTCCGCTACATACTTTAGGGTATTTCGTACTTGATGTACAATACAGCGCTGATATTCCGTATTTGGAAAGGCTACTCCTATTGATTCCTTAATTCCCGTAAGGCCGTCAGCACAGATGATTAGAATATCCTTAACTCCACGATTCTTAAGTTCATTTAATACACTAAGCCAATACTTGCTGCTTTCGTTTTCACCAACTTGAATCGATAATACCTCTTTTTTACCATTTTCGCTTATGCCGAGAATAATATAGGCTGCGAGCTTCTTAATAACGTTATTGTCCCTGACAGAGAAATGTACGGCATCTATGTATATGATGGGATAAATAGTTTCTAGTGGACGTTGTTGCCATTGCTCAATCTCCGGTAACAAACGATCAGTAATATCAGAGACCATTCCTTCACTAATTTCAAAACCATAAATATCTTCTATCTGCTCAGATATCTGCCGTGTAGTCATGCCCTTGGCATACATTGATATGATTTTATCGTCAATTCCAGAAATATCTTTCTGACGCTTCTTAACGATTTTCGGCTCAAATGAACTTTCACGATCCTGAGGAACATCAATGTCCATTTCTCCATATTTGCTACGGATAGTTTTACTTTTTTTACCGTTGCGGGAGTTGGGGCTATCACTACGTTCATAAAGCTCATATCCCAAGTGATTATCCATTTCAGCCTCAAGCATTTGCTGAATAGTGTCTCCGAGTAGATCTTTCAATGCATCTTGAATATCCTCGGCTGACTTAATATCATACTCCTGAAGTAATCCTGCGATAATGTTCCTTTTGCCTTCACTCATTTGTTCTCTTTTTCTTCTTGCCATAAAAAACAGCCTCCTATGATCATAGAAAGCTGGTCATAATTTTCTAATTTACAGACTTTATTTCACAAGCTCATTGTATCAGCGATTACTTATTTTTATACAATTTATACGAAAATACAGATATTAAAAAGAAGCTTTCCGTCTTGCAACAGCCCTTTGTCTATATAAATACAGTTTTTATTTCAAATTGTCAGGATTTAGTCCCTGTAGTTCTTCTGGTACAAAAAGCCCATCTTTTCTTATAAGCTTATCATCAAACCATATTTCTCCTCCGCCATATTCAGGCCTCTGAATAAATACAAGATCCCAGTGAATTGAAGACTTATTTCCATTTGGACACTCATCATAACAGCTTCCAGGTGTAAAGTGTATACTTCCTCTTATCTTTTCGTCAAAGAGGGTATCCTTCATTGGAGTTTCAATATAAGGATTAACTCCTATTGCAAACTCTCCAACGTATCTTGCTGCTTCATCAGTATCAAAAATTTCATTTATTCGCTCAGTGTCATTTGCGGTAGCTTTAATAATCTTTCCATCCTTAAATTCAAGGCGGATGTTCTCAAAAGTAACACCCTGATATACTGCAGGACAGTTGTAGGATATTACGCCATTTACTGAGTCTTTAACTGGTGCTGTAAATACCTCTCCGTCTGGTATATTCATCTTACCATCACACTTTATTGCAGGCAGTCCTTTTATTGAGAACGTCAAGTCTGTCCCTTTACCTGTAATTCTTACTTTGTCAGTAGCTTCCATAAGTTTTACAAGTGGATCCATTGCTTTTGACATTTTTGCATAATCCAAATTGCATACATTAAAGTAAAAATCTTCAAAATATTCTGTTGGAGTATTTGCAAGCTGTGCCATTGAATGAGTTGGATATCTCATTACACACCATTTTGTGTGTTCAACACGCTGTTCAGAGTGTACAGGCTTTGAAAACAGTGACATGTATATTTTCATTTTGTCAGAGGGAACCGAAGCCTTTTCGCTTACATTATCCCCTGACCTGATACCAATATACGCATCCATGTCTTTCATTCTTGCTAATTCATACCGAGCCATATCTTTCACTTGCTCCTCTGTACACTGTTCAAGGAGTACTCTTTCCAGTTCGGGATTCTTTATTGTAAGGTATGGAATTGCTCCCACCTTATATACTTCACGGATTAATGCTCTTGACAGTGGAACTTCGTTACCGATATTCTCAATAAGAATTTTCTCACCTTTTTTTAGCTCACATGAGTAGTTAATCAAATTATATGCCAGTTTTTCTATACGTGGATCGTTCATTACTATAGCCTCCGTTTGTTTTATGTTAATTAGTGTATATTATACTAAAAGCTGCTCCAGTTCTTCCAGAGTTTTTTCAAATACGTTTAATGCATCCTGGATAGGTTGTGGTGATGAAAGGTCTACACCTGCTATTTTCAAAAGTTCTATTGGATAATTGGAACCTCCGCTTTTAAGGAACTCTATATATTTATCAACTGCCGGTTTGCCTTCTTTATATATTTTTTCTGCAATTGCAGTTGCAGCTGAGAATCCTGTAGCATACTTGTACACATAGAAACTGCTGTAGAAGTGCGGAATTCTTGACCATTCCATTGCAATTTCCTTGTCAACGTTAACGGATTCTCCGAAGTATTTCTTATTCAGGTCATAATAAATATCGCAGAGCTCCTGTGCATTCAGTGCCTCTCCCTGTTCTGTCTTTTGGTGTATAATCTTTTCAAATTCTGCGAACATTGTTTGTCTGAATACTGTTCCCCTAAACTCCTCAAGATAGTGATTCAGCAAATATGCCTTCTCTTGCTTGCTTTCAGATTTTGATAACATATACCTCATAAGCAAAGACTCATTTACTGTAGATGCAACCTCTGCTACAAATATCTTGTATTCGGAGTATACATAAGGCTGAGTCATGTTTGTATAATATGAATGGAGTGCATGTCCCATTTCATGAGCCAGAGTATATACATCATTTATATTGTCTTGATAATTAAGCAATACATAAGGGTGCGTTTTATAAGCTCCCCATGCATATGCTCCACTGGTTTTACCATCATTTTCATAAATATCAATCCAGCCTGAATCAAAGCCCTTTTTAAGATATCCGATGTACTCCTGGCCAAGTGGTTTTAATCCTTCTTCTACAAGCTTCTTGGCCTCCTCATAGGTAACTTTCTTGTCAAATTCTTCAACCATGGGAACATATAAATCATACATATGGAGTTCATCCAGCTTTAATACTTTTTTTCTAAGCTTCAAATACCTGTCCAGCAAATGAAGATTTTTATTTACTGTTTCTATAAGGTTATCATATACTTTTACGGGTACATTGTCGTTATCCAATGATGCCTCTAAGGACGAAGGATATTTTCTCACAATGGAGTAAAACCTGTTTTTCTTTACATTACCTGTTAGTGACGCACCCAGTGTATTTTTCATTTTGGTATAAGTACTGTACACAGCCTCAAAAGCATCTTTGCGAACTCTTCTGTCCCTGCTTTCCAGAAATGTAGTATATCTGCCCTTTGTAACTTCTACTTCCTCTCCTTTTTCATCCCGAATATATGGGAATTTTATATCTGCGTTATTGTACATGGTGAATATATCACCTGCTGTTCCAGATATTTCTGTGGAAAGTGCAAGTATCTGTTCTTCCTTCTCAGATAAAATGTGCTCTTTTTGTCTCAAGTTTTCCTGTACCATAAACATGTACACAGAAAGCTCTTTATTTGAATTCATAAAGGACATCAGCTTCTCTTCTGGTATTGCCAACATTTCAGGAATAATAAATGAAATTGCGGTATAAACCTCTGTAGCAAGTGTAGATGCTCTTTCTGTCAATGCCTGATAGGTTGAATTTCCGTTATCCTCATCCCTTTTCATTCTTGCATATACAAAAACTTTGTCATTAAGGGATAATAATTCATCACTTTTCTTAAAGCAGTCAAGAAGTGTATCAGCACTATTCCCAAGCTTGCCCTTGAAGTCTCCCATCTGTACTGCTAATTCTTTAACTGTCTTGAAGTCCTTTTCCCACGAATCCGTGTCCTTGTATATATCCTCAAGTTTCCATTTAAACCTATCCTCAATATCTTTTCTCTTTGGAAGTGTCTTTCCTGAAGCCATTTTTTTACCTCCGTTTTTCCTAATATAGTTTGAATTACTGGTTATTATATTAGCTCTATTATTTAATATCTCACTATATTTAATAATTATAAAACAACCTATTATCTTTTTCCATGCATTTCCTATATAAAGTTTATTTACAGTCTGATTTTAAATAAAAATAGCCTTGAAATGTTGAAAATTTTTTAGTATACTATGATAGTTATTAAAAGGAATTATTTGTTTACGCGCCCGTAGCTCAGCAGGATAGAGCGTCGGTTTCCTAAACCGCAGGTCGCACGTTCGAATCGTGTCGGGCGTACCAAGTTAAAAAACCGCTTAACTTTAGAAATACAGATAAGCGGTTTTTTATTATCCTTTTGAAAGAAAGTGAAATTATGATTGTAAGTGCAAGTAGAAGGACTGACATACCAGCGTATTATTCAGATTGGTTCTTTAATAGAATAAAAGAAAAATACGTTCTAGTCAGAAATCCAATGAATATACATCAGGTCAGCAAAATAAATTTATCACCAGATGTTGTAGATTGTATTGTTTTTTGGACTAAAAATCCTAAACCAATTATAAACAGACTTAATGAACTGGAAACTTATAATTACTATTTTCAGTTTACTATTACTTCATACAGTAATGATGTTGAAGAAAATTTACCATCTAAAAATAATGAGATAATTAAAACTTTTAAAACTTTATCCGATATAGTAGGTCCTGAAAAAGTTATATGGAGATATGATCCGATTTTTATTAATAACAAATATACATTAGATTACCATATTAATTATTTTGAAAAATTGGCAAAACATTTAGATAATTATACAAGAACGTGTACAATCAGCTTTTTAGATTTCTATAGTAAAATAAAAAGCAATATTAAAACCCTTCAAGTTCAACCTGCTCAATTGTCTGAAAAAAGACTTATTGCAGAAAGCTTTTCAAAAATAGCTAAAAATCATAATATATCAATAAATACATGTGCCGAAGATATTAACCTTAATGACTTAGGTATAACACATGCGAAATGTATTGATGATAAGCTAATTTCAAAAATTGTTGGGTGCCCTATAGAAGTTGGTAAGGACAAAAATCAAAGGCTAGAATGTGGCTGTGTAGCAAGCATTGATATTGGATTATATAATACTTGCCTTAATGGTTGTAAATATTGCTATGCAAATCATAGCTTAAATACTGTCAAAAAGAATTATGATAACTATGATTCAAAATCACCACTGTTGTGTAGTAAACTCAGTGCCAATGATATTATAAGTATTAGAGAAGTAAAATCTTTTATAAATTCTCAATTAAACCTAATTGGGGAAACTTAAGAAGGCTATTTTAATCCCAGCCTGTTTATTCTGCAGTTTGTTGAACTTCGCCATCTACACTATATCTTATTTTTCTCTGATAAACATTGAAAACTACCATTGAAACCAGCAAAAGCACAGAACACACCATAAACATTACAGTGTAATTAAAATATTGAGAAATTCCTCCCCCAATAATAGGCCCCAATCCCTGCCCTATATCAGCCCCAATATAATACGTACTGGTTGCAACACCTACCCTGCTTGGACTTACTCTCTTGATACTCTCCGACTGAAGTGATACCTGACCGCCGCCTTGCCCGATAGATTTTAATACGGATGCGACTATCAGCAGTCCGAGAGTGGGTGCAACTCCTATCAATACCATGGAAATCGCTGAAACTATAAGTGAAATATTAACTATTATAGCCAAGCCTGTTTTATCAACTATCCTCCCTACAAACAACCGTAAAAGAAAAACTACAACTGCCCCTACCGAAAAGAATATCCCAACATTTGCAATGTTTCTTTCTTTTCCTAAAAGAATTAAGAAGGAACTTACCACCCCGTTTCCAAAAGAAAACATACCACCAATTATGGCATAAATAATACCCTCTTTAGCAATTAATGCATCAATAGTCAGCTTACTTCTTGCCCTTACATTTTCCATCTTGTTTTCCTCAGCTGGATACTTTAAACACAGCAGCAATGCAGCTCCTAAAAATGACAACAAAGTAATAACAATAAACAACGTCTGGAACCCGTACTTGTCAACCACGTATATCCCTAAATTGGGCCCAATAATAGATGCCACTACCTGCCCAATTCCATAGTAGCCTATCCCTTCCCCCAAACGCTCCTTGGGAATAAACCTGGTAGCAAGAGCAATATTTACTGTACTACTGACACCAAAGGCAACTCCATGAAGCACCCTAAAGAAAAAAAGCACCGGAATACTTGAAGAAAAAAAGTATCCTATAACTGATAATCCAATAACTACGTTTGCCCCAATGCACAGGTACTTTTTATTAAAAAAATCTGCCATCATTCCCGCAAATGGACGCATAACTAGTGCCGCAACAGAAAAAATTCCAGATATCACACCTGCCATAGCTAATGAGTTCTGAATATCCATTGAATATTTAGAAATGACGGTATAAACCATATTAAAACCAGTAGCAGTTATAAGGCTTACAGCAATCAAAAAAATAAAAGCTCTGCTCCACAATACGCTTATATTTTTTTCACTCTTATTATTTATATTGTCAGAAGAAGACATTCGTACCGGAACTACCTCCTCAGTGCAGGATATATCATTTTTTAAATGCTTTAAAATTAGAATATACCTCCTTGTACAATTATTTTGTATTAAATCAGTGACCAAAGCCACTGTTCGACCCATTAAAAGTCATAGTTAACATAACACTTCAAATTTTATTCTTTTCCAAACATCAAGCACATCATCCGGCTTCACATCTTAGCCATTATGCCAGCGTTTGTTGGCCTGAACTTTGACAATCATGTATAATATCTTCCGGACTTGGAAGGTGTGTGTTTCACCTCCTGGGACGGACCTTGGCGGGCCGATTACCCGTATGAAAGAGTATTTTTCCATTCCGGTAAGTCTACATGATTTGGCTGGTTGAGGCCAGCTTTTTAGCTGGTTCCTCGTGTCACATGCAAGGTTGTTTGCTTACATGAGAAGGAATGGAGGCTTTTAAGTCCATTAATTTTTTAAGGAGGCATTTTGATGAATTTCAGACCTATTGCAGGAATCGATGTAGGTAAATTCTTCAGTGAGATGGCAATTCTTTCTCCATCCAATGAAGTGATTGCCCGCATGAAGATCCACCATGATTCCAGTTCTGACGTTGAAAGAGTCGTTGAATTACTGAAAAAAACGGAAAAGGACTTTGATTCTAGGCCTTTCGTCGTCATGGAATCCACCGGGCACTATCACAAAATCCTTTTCCATTCACTTTGTAAAGCTGGATTGGAGGTCTCCATCATAAACCCCATCCAGACTGATTCTATCAAAAATATTGGAATCAGAAAAGTGAAAAATGATAAAGCTGATGCCCGGAAAATTGCCCTGCTATACAGATTTCAGGAGCTTAAAACTACTAATATCCCCGATGAGGATATTGAATGCCTGCGAAGTCTTTGCCGACAGTACTACAAGCTCTCTGACGAACTTACTGCCTACAAAAACAGGCTTACGGGTATTGTTGACCAACTCATGTTAAACTTCAAGGATGTATTCCCCAACATCTTTTCAAAGGCTGCTCTTGCAGTATTGGAGAAATATCCTACGCCTGCGCATATTCTTAAAGCGAACAGGAACAAGTTGATTGCACTGATCCAGAAGAATTCTCGCAGAAGCCTTAAGTGGTCAACTGCAAAGTATAATCTTTTGGTCTCCAAAGCCAGAGAGTTTGCGCCTTTGACTGTTCATAATTCCTCGAACATTGCTATGCTGGGTGTCTACATATCCATGATCAGAACTCTGGAAGATAACTTGGCGAAGGTCCTAAAAACCATTCATCTATTGATCGCTGAAGATATGGCAAAGGATATGCCCATGCTAGCATTAACTCTTGAACTTTTTCAGAGCCTGCCAGGTATTGGCCTTCTTACTGCTGCCACCATTCTAGCAGAAATCGGCGATTTTTCCGCTTTCTCTAAGCCGGGAAAACTGGTTGCTTACTTTGGCATTGACCCCTCTGTGATGCAATCCGGAGAATTTACCGGCACACGGAATAAAATGTCCAAGAGAGGTTCCAGGCTACTTCGCAGGGTTCTTTTTACAACTGCTCTTGCCAATATCCGAACTAAGCGGAATAAAGAGGCTTGCAACCCTGTATTACTTGAATTCTACAAGCAAAAATGCCAGAGTAAACCTAAGAAGGTAGCTTTGGGAGCAGTTATGCGTAAGATCATCATTTACATCTTTGCTGTTCTAAGGGACAGAAAACCGTACCAGTTACGCAGTCCTCAGGAACATGCTCAGATATTAGCAGCAAAGCATATAGCAGCTTAGCAGTACCTGCACTTGATGTTTAGTTTTCAAGGATCAGTATTTCATTTTAGACCAGCTATTTTATGTCTACTTCGCAAAGGTGGTCTTGTTGTTATGCATTTTTTCTATGTCAGGAGTTTTCAAAAATTCATAAAGCTTTTTCTTAAAAACTCTTGACTTTAATTAGCTGGTCTTATATTTAATGTCGGCATCTAAGAAAACTATCTGTCGGATGTATTATGTTAATGTGGGTATGAATACAAGATTCCGGGATAAAGAATCCCCTAATATTTATTAAAATAATAAATCTATTTCATAAAACATTCTAATAATAATAGGTTTGCTATTTCGTTTTACCAATAAAATTATTATAGTTATACTTCTATATCCTGTCAATCACAAGAGCTGAATGTATCTTACCTGGCCTTAAAACATTGTACTTATTTCTATATATTGACATTTGCAAAGGAATGATATACAATTGCAATAAGGTTGCTAAAACGATATTGCAAATTTCTTAACTAAATGCTTCCAACTCTATTTTCAGTTTAGAACGACAGGAGTCTAATCTAATTTAGGATGAGTGATAAAATTGAGTTTAGTCTTAAAACAATTTGAAGTACAAAGTAAAAAAAGAGATGCAAACAACATAAATTTTATAGCAGTGACACTCATGAAAATTACTACAACTTTGCATCAGCTCATGGTAAAGCCCAGGATGTCCATATAGTTGACGCTGAACTTGCTGGAAATTTATTTCCGGATTCCGCAGAAACCGGACGGTTCACTAAGCAACAGTCACAATAAAGGTAATAATGTAAAAACATTTTTACAATAATTTATAACTTACCGCTTTCCCAGCCAAAAAGCTGAAATGGAAACATTTTAAAAGGAGGAAGTATTTTATGGGCAAGAAAAAATCACTAAAGCGCTTTATTACTGCGCTAGCTGTTTTCTCTATGGTATTTACGAACTTTATCGGTTCTTGGTCCGGGGTCTCTGCAGCTGCCGCAAAAGGTAATCCTGCGTTTAAGCAAACAACTAAGGAACTGACAGTTGGGCAAACCTTTACTTTGGATATTATCAATAAGCAGTCAGGTGCAACTTACCAATGGAGCAGCAGTAATAAAAAAATAGCTACAGTAACTCAGAAAGGGGTTGTTAAGGCAGTCTCAGCTGGTACTGCAACAATTTCCTGCAAAATAACAAAAAATAAAAAGTCTACTACTATAAAGGCAAAAATTGTTGTTAAAAAGGCAGCTCCTAAACCTGCCCCACAACCAGCAAAAGTACCGGTTGATAAAAATGGATTTGATTCAAAAGGAAGAATGGTTGCTTATTTTGGCTCACCCGTTATTGACGGTAAAGTGGATGGCGCTTGGAGCAAAGCACAAGTAGTTACACCGAAATTTGTAACACCTAATATAACTACAAAAGCTACCTTTAAAGCCTTATGGGATGATAATGCTTTATATATACTTGCAGAAGTAAAAGATAAATCCTTAAGCGTAAAATCTGATACACCATATATGCAAGATTCTATGGAAATCTTCTTGGATGAAAATAACGATAAGACTCAAGAATATGGTCTTGATGATTTACACTTTAGAGTTAATTGTGAAAATTCACAATCTGTGGATACCGGAGATATTGCTAGATTCTACACGGCTACAACTAAAGTAAAGGACGGATATATAGTAGAAGCAAGAGTTGCATTTAAAACAAAACCGGCAAACAACAAGGTAATGGGAATAGAATTACAGATTAACGAAGCAAAAGATACGGAGAGATTGGGTACTATTAACGTTTTTGATTCTACAGGAAGCGCATGGAATGACACTGCCAAATTTGGTGAAATATTGCTTACAGGTAAGGCAAATGGAGCAGTTAGCGGATTAAATCCTTATGATCTTATAAAGTTAATAGAAAGCACTCAAAAAATGGATTTCACACTTTACAAAAATCCTAATATAGTGAAAGATGCTATTAAAACCGCTCAAGCAGTACTTGCTGACAAAAAAGCAACTCAGAAACAAATTGATGCTCAATATTCTGCAATAAAAGCAGCAATCGAAAAATTGGTTCTCACAGATGAAGCTGCAAATGAAAAGTACTTTAAAGCAGTTCCCGACAAGTATAGAATAGAGGCTGATAAACAGGGAACTATTGTTAGCTTGGAATACTACGCAGACAATTTAAAAAATGGAAAAGATCTTAAGAAAATGAATGTATATCTTCCTTACGGTTATGATGCTTCCGATAAAAGCAAAAAGTATAATGTTTTATATTTGATGCACGGCGGTGGTGAGAATGAGAACCTTATTTTTGGAGGACCTGGTCAAAATAAAGAAATGAAGAAAATCATAGACAATATGATTGCAAATGGTGATATTGAACCCCTTATTGTTGTAACACCTACATTTTACGGTGGAAAAGATGATACTGCACTCTTCCATGAAGAATTAATAAAAAATGTTGTTCCTTTGGTAGAAACTACGTATAATACATACGCAAAATCAGCATCTTTAGAAGATTTAAAAGCTTCCAGAGAGCATAGAGCCTTCGGCGGATTCTCTATGGGTTCAGTAACAACCTGGTATACATTCATTCACTGTCTTGACTATTTCAAATACTATATGCCATTAAGCGGAGACTGTTGGATATTAGGTGAAAAAGCAGGAAGCGAAAAAGCAACTCTAACAGCTGAATATCTTGCAAAGGTTGCAAAAGATTCCGGTTATACACCCCAAGATTATTACTTGTTCTGTGCAACAGGCAGCCTGGACATTGCATATCCTAACTTGAAGCCGCAGATAGATGCTATGAAGGAATTAAAAGATACCTTTATTTATTCTTCTGATACAAAGAAAGGAAACTTCTATTTCATAGTAAGCGATGGCGGCACACATGCTTGGAATTGGGTAAATCAGTATATTTATGATATATTACCTGATTTATTTAAATAGAAAATTACATATCTCCTCATTAATATGTAATTCATAAGTTGTAAAAAGAAATAAGAAAAAGCACCCATAATAAGGGTGCTTTTTCTTAAATACAATCTTTAATCTTAAATATCCTTTTAATTTACTTTAACTTACACATTATGATAATATGTTAATATATATCTCTTAGGAGTGTAACATGGCTAATGCAAATATTAAGTTAATTGCTGAAAAAACAAATCTTTCACCGGGTACTGTATCCATTGTTCTAAATGGACGTGGTGATAAAATGCGCATTTCCGAAAAGACTCAAAACCGGGTATGGGAAGAAGCAAAATTATTAGGCTATAAGCCAAATATATATGCTCGCCGCTTAAGAAATCAATCTGCAGGGAATTCAGCTGCAATTATTGGTATTCTGTGGCCTTCTGTATATTCATCAGAATTAATAGTAAATTTCTTTGATGGAATACAAAATAGCATTTTAAATGACAAATTGAATGTAGAGGTTGTTTATAAGCCTTATCAATATTCGGAAATCTGCAAAATGGAAGATATATTTAAAAATCAGTTATTTAACGGGGTAATAGTTGTTGGAGCCTCTGACCGCGATGTTGATTATCTATATAATATAAATTCTACAATGCCTATAATACTATTTAACAGGCAAAATGATAAATATGCCACCGTGTGTGTTGATAATTATGCTACAGGTGAAAAAGTATCCCGATTACTTGCTGCTAGAGGTCATAAAAATGCAGCTTTAATATGTCCCAATCTTTTATCAAGAAATTTTAGTATGAGAAGAACAGGGTTTTTGGATGGATGTCAAAAATACGGAATTACTGTACTACCTGAGCACATTATCCATGAAACTTATGACTCCCAAGGCGGATACAGAAGTGCAGAAACTCTTTTGAGGTCTCAGCCTCTTCCCTCCGCACTTTTTTTACTTGTCTCCGGATATAGTCACGAAGTATATTCGGTTTTGCAAAAAAATGGTGTTCGTATTCCTGAAGATATAGAAATAATAGGCTGCTCAGATATCGTATCCAGCCGAATTTTAAAACCAAGTATGACTGTCATTGATTTACCAATACAAAAAATGGTAAAAAAGAGCTTGCAGCTTATCCTAGATATGATAAATGGGTATATACAAGAACCACATAATATTTTTGAGGAAGCGTATTTCATATTTCGTGAAAGCTGCGGAGGATTTCCTGACTCCGACTCAGTTATTCAAAAATAAATCCTACTTCTTTTTTATAACATAAGTAAATTTCCACATTGCGGAGTTACCCGAGTACCTTCCTCTGTTTTCAACAACTGTAACATTAGATGTATATGTAGTATTCTTGTTCGCTTTTAGTTTACTTACTAAAGAAAAACCCCAATACTTTTTACGTATTGGGGGCCTTTCCACTTGCTGACAATTATATATTATTTTTGCCCGTAGTAAGCTTTAGGGCCGTGCTTTCTCATAAAGTGCTTGTCTAGCAGCACTTGCGGCATAGGAGTTACATTAGAATTCAATTGTCTGCACTGAATAGCCATCATAGCTACTTCTTCTAAGACAACAGAATTATGAACCGCATCAGCTGCACTTTTCCCCCATGTAAAGGGTGCATGATTTTTTACAAGTACAGCAGGAATATAATTAGGATTTAAATCTTTAAAAGCCTCTATAATTACTGCTCCGGTATTTGCTTCATAATCCTTCTCAATCTCATCCTTAGTCATTTCTCGTGTACATGGTATTTCACCATAAAAGTAATCCGCATGAGTAGTTCCGTAAGGAGGAATTCCCATACCAGCCTGTGCAAAAGCAGTTGCCCATCTGGAGTGAGTGTGAGTTACACCTCCTATTTCGGGAAAAGCATTATACAAAGCAACATGTGTGGGTGCATCAGAAGAAGGCTTCAATTTACCTTCCACCACTTTACCTGTAAGGTCGATTAATACAATATCTTCAGCGGTCATAACGTCATATTCAACACCGCTTGGTTTTATTGCTATAAGTCCGCATTCTCTATCAATACCGCTTACATTTCCCCATGTATATGTTACGAGTCCTTTTTTAGGCAATTCCAAGTTTGCTTCCAGCACTTCCTGTTTGAGTTGTTCCAACATATTTTTCTACCTCATAAAATCAATTATTCCAGTCAAATGTATCAGTTCAAGGAGTTTACTGCGGCTCTTTCAATGTCCAAGCCCTTTGTATATCGTTTCATAAACTCGTTGAAACCGTTAACATCTTTTGGATCAGGCTGTACAGTCTCACCTTGACTTTCCCCAAACACATATTGTTTAAGAAAATCTTCCAAAGACTGTGAGTCTTTTTTATTAATCATATACGAAGCAAGCAGAGCAATTCCCCATGCACCGCCTTCACCCGCAGTTTGCATAACTGAAACGGTAACATTAAAGGCAGCTGCCATAATCTTCTGTCCTACTTCCTTTGTTTTAAAGAAACCGCCGTGTCCTGTAATACTATCAACTTTAACAGCTTCTTTTTGGAAAAGAATATCCAAACCGGTTTTCAATGCTCCGAGAGATGTAAACAGGTTAACCCTGATAAAGTTAGCCAGATTAAAATTACTATTGGATGAACGAACAACCATCGGACGTCCTTCTTCAAAATGAGTAATATGTTCACCTGAAATATAACCGTAGGCAAGTAGCCCTCCGCAATCGGGATCACCTTGAAGTGCCAATCCCAGCAGAGTATCATATAGCTGTGGTTTTTTCACGTCAAAGCCCAGAGCCTTAACTGCCTCAGCAAATATACCCATCCATGCATCATAATCCGATGTACAGTTATTTGAATGAACCATTCCCACAAGACTTCCGTCAGGTGTAGTCACCAAATCAATTTCCGGATACACTTTAGATAATTCCTTTTCCAGTACAACCATTGCAAAAACTGAAGTCCCAGCGGATACATTTCCTGTGCGAACTGCTACACTGTTGGTTGCAACCATTCCTGTACCTGCATCACCCTCTGGAGGACAAAGAGGTATTCCTGCTTGAAGTTCACCGGTTATATCAAGGAGCTTTGCCCCTTCTTCTGTCAATTTACCTGCTTCTGTACCCGCAACCAAAACCTTTGGAAGGATATTTTCAAGCTTCCATGAAAAATTACGGCTTTGGTTAACTTCATTAAACTGCTTAATCATACTTGAATTAAAGTCTTTTGTATTTAAATCAATTGGGAAAACACCTGATGCCTCTCCGACACCAAGAACCTTATTGCCTGTTAACTTCCAGTGTATATATCCGGCCAAAGTAGTCATAAAATCAATATCCGATACATGCTCTTCATTATTCAGTATTGCTTGGTAAAGATGAGCAATACTCCATCTCTGAGGAATTGGATAACTAAACAGCTTTGTAAGTTCTTCAGATGCCTGTGCAGTTATGGTGTTACGCCATGTTCTGAAAGGAGTCAGAAGGCTTCCCTCCTTGTCAAAAACCATATACCCATGCATCATTCCGCTAAATCCGATAGCACCGGTGGTTTTTAACCCTATACCGAACTTCTCCTTTACCTCTATAATCATTTCCTGATAGCTGTTCTGAACACCCTTCCAGATATCCTCTAAGCTGTAAGTCCAAATGTTATTGATATAACTGTTTTCCCAGTCATGACTGCCGGATGCGATAGGTGCATTATTTGCACCTATCAATACCGTTTTTATTCTTGTTGAGCCAAGTTCAATCCCAATTGTAGTCTGTCCGTTAATAATCGCATTTCGGCTTTCATTTAGTTCATGCGTCATTGTTTTCCCCCTCATGTAGCCATCTATACTTATTCAGTGAATAAATAAGATGTCATTCAGATTAACATAGATTTTATTTAAACGGATTCTCGTCCTTATAAAGCATAGATGCTGGCTGATTGAAAGCAACGTCCTCAACACCAAGAAGTTTCATTGTTGCAAACAGAACTTTACCCATGTGCTTGAAGGCTACGCCGCCATGGTGTGGGTATCTCTTAGCAATCAATACATGTCTGTAGAATCTTCCCATTTCTTTGATTGCAAATACACCTATACCACCAAATGATTTAGGATCAACATCAATGATTTCTCCCTCAGCAACATAACTTCTCAGCTGGCAGTCTGCTGTTCCCTGGAGTCTGAAGAAAGTAATTTCTCCTGGTCTTATAGTTCCTTCCAAAGTTCCTCTTGAGATATCAGGCTCCTTATCTGGTTCTAGCAATCTGTGCATGATAAGCTGATACTTCATAGAGTGGTTTTTCATCATACATGAAGGAGTATTTCCACAGTGGAAACCCATAAACAAGTCTTTAAGAGTATATCCGTTAAATAAATCCTTATTGTTTTCAAACATATCCTTAGGAACAGAGTTGTTAATATCAAGAAGAGTTGCTGGCAATTGGGTAGCACAAGTAATTATATATTCGCTTAATGCACCGTAAATGTCTGTTTCACATGCTACTGGAATTCCTTTTGCAGCAAGTCTTGAATTAACGTAACATGGAACGAATCCAAACTGTGTCTGGAATGCAGGCCAGCACTTGTTTGCGAATACAAAATATTCAGAAGTACCTTTATTCTGTTCAGCCCAATCTAACAGAGTAATCTCATATTGTGCCAGTTTAGGAAGAATTCCTGGATAACCGTTTCCACCCTTGAGTTCTTCTTCCATCTCTTTAACAACTGCAGGTATTCTAGGATCATCTTTGTGATTGTTAAATGCCTCGAAAAGATCAAGCTCTGAATTTTCCATTATTTCAACGCCCAAGTCATACAAAGGCTTAATTGGCGCATTACATGCAACAAAATTAAACGGTCTTGGTCCGAAGCTGAATATTTTTAGTTTTGAGAGTCCAAGAAGAATTCTTGCAATATTTTCAAAATCTCCAACCATTTCTGATACATCCTGTGGATCTCCAACTGGATATTCAGGAATATATGGATTCAGTTTTCTCAATGCTAAGTTATAGGATGCATTTAACATACCGCAATATGCATCTCCACGTCCGCCTATAAGGTTTCCTTCAGATTCTTCAGCAGCAGCTACGAACATAACTGGTCCGTCAAATTTCTGAGCAAGCATGGTTTCAGGTCCTTCAGGTCCGAAGTTTCCAAGGTATACTACAAGAGCATTTACATTTGCATCTTGCAATTCTTTTAGAGCCTTTGGTACATCTGTTTCATTTTCCACTACTGTATTTGCCTGAAATAAATCCAACTTCTTTTCTGAGCAAGCTTTAACAACTGCTTTACGTCTTTCTACACTCAATTCTGCAGGAAAACAATCCCTGCTAACTGCTACAATGCCGAGTTTAACCTTTGGTACGTTATACATTTTAAGATCCTCCTTAATAATTTTTTGCATTTATGCATTAAATAAATTAATGTTTAATGTCGTACACTGTTACGTACAAGTAAATTAATATTTACCTTTTTATACATGATTCCTTTATAACAAGCTCCGGTGTAATAGTTTTCTGAACAGGATTTGTCAGATAATCGTTTTTCTTTATCATTTGCAGTAAAATTTCAGCGGCTTCTTCCCCCAGCTTCTCCTTTGGGTGACGAACTGTGGTAATTTTCACTGGGCAATTGGCAGAATAGTAGGAATCGTCAAACCCTGTTATGGATATATCATCAGGTACTTTTACTCCTAAGCTATTAAGCAGCTCATATACTCTGAATGCAATTTCATCATTATAGCAGGCTATTGCATCAATCCCGCGATTACCTTCCAGCAACCGTCTAACCATATTATAAGGTTTTATATCCCTATCCTCAGTGTGAAACCAAACTACATCATCAGGATTATAGGACATACCCGCATCTGCAATAGCTTTTGCATATCCATTATGTCTTTCAACCCCTTGAACATCATCCGCCTTAAAAATACCTGCTATTTTTTTATGCCCCAACTTTACCAGATATTCCACAGCAGAATACATGCCTTTGGCATCATCCAGTATAACATGTGATTTACCATCAAGCTGCTGATAAAAACCATGAATAAATATGTATGGTATACGGTGGTTGTCCAATGCTTCATAAAACTTCAAATTTTCTGAGTATAAAGCACTTTTTGTAGGCTCAATTATAAGACCTTCAACATTTTTCTGGAGTACATCTTCCAGACAAACAGCCTCATTTTTGGTATTGTTGTTGGTATTCTTGAGCATAATGCTATAGCCCTTGGACGAAAGTACACTATCAATGCCTTGAATAACCTTTGGAAAAATGTATTCAGAAATATAGGTTGTAATTACAGCAACATTTCTGGAGTCACTTCTTTTTCTGCTCCTATCCAGGCAAAAGGTTCCACGTCCATGTTCAGTGTAAAGATATCCTTCATTCACAAGCATTGAAATTGCTTTTCTTACGGTATGTCTACTCAGGGACATGGTTTCCGCAAGAACATTTTCCGAAGGGATTTGTTCTCCCGGCTTTATTTTTCCCATAAGTATTTCTTGTTTCAGATGCTCCATAAGCTTGAGATATTTTACCTGATTGTCTTTTTTTTGCATTATTATCTCCTCACAAGCAACTTGTACGTACATCTTAATTATACATAATAATTTCAAATATACAATACTGTTTATCAATAAAAAACTGCCTTGATTTATATCAGGCAGTTATAGTAAAAAGCTTAGTATTTAGAAGGCTTTGTATTATTATTTGCTTTCTTATTATAATTATTATTATAATTATTTTCATTTACTTCGCGAGTTTGGTATTTCTTTTTGTCCATTTCCCACAACTTTCTTTGATAATCTAAAAATTCATGTAATTTCATTTTAAATCACCCCCTGCTTCTATTTTATGTAAATATTACAGGAGTTGTTACAAATATAGTCATGGCTAAAATCTTAATGGCAACTAGTGCCTAGCTGCACAAAGATATTACTCTAATAGAAAGAATTGTATATTACTAACCTACTATATTGTGGATTAGGTTATCTCATTATCTACAATATATACACATATATATAGTAATATCCACAGTTTAATTCACAAAATGTTGTGTTTCTGTGGATAAAATCTCGCTATCCCCTTAAATAATCCACAAAGTTTTCAACATACTGTTAACAAAACCTAATAAAAGTGCAAAAATTATAAACCTGACTTTATAATCTTTACATAAAACTTTCTATTTCTTGGTCCGTCAAACTCGCAGAAATAAATTCCCTGCCATGTGCCAAGCAGCAGTTTTCCACCTTCCACAATAACATACTGGCTGCTGCCCATGGCGCTGGCTTTTAAATGTGCAGAACTATTTCCCTCATAGTGCATAAATTCTGCTCTGTCAGGATAAGCCTTATCCAATCCATATAGAATATCTCTAACTACATCAGGGTCGGCATTTTCATTAATAGTAATCCCTGCGGTTGTGTGGGGACAATATACCATAACCGCCCCGTCGCTTATCCCGCTTTCAGCCACAGCCTCTGCTACCCTCCCGGTAATATTATAAAAATTCTGTCTTTCTGTTTTTAAACTAAACTCACGTACCATTACAATCTTACCTCCACTTGTTTATCAATTTCTATAAAGCCCTCTCCCACTATGCAATCAAGGGCCAATATATCCACACCTTTATCATGAGCAGATTTCAAAGCATCTGCAAACTCTTTATGTGTTACGCTGTTGGGCGTAAAATAATCCACATCTTTCATCTGTATTATAAAAATTACATAAGCTTTATACCCGTCATGTAAGCTCTCAATAAGCTCATTTATATGCCTTACACCCCTTTCGGTAGGTGCATCAGGAAAAAGTACTATATTATTTTTCTCCAGGGTTACTCCTTTTACCTCAATAAAAATTTTATCCTTTTTGGTTTCAACATAAAAATCAAATCTTGAATTTTTGTATTTTGCCTCAGGTTTTATAAGAGTAACATCCTTAAATAAGTTCCCTTTTTCCAGCCACTCCTGGACCACTTTATTTGGAACCTGACTATCCATATTAATATGTCTGTTTCCTTTTATAACACTTATAAGGTCAAATTTTGTTTTACGTTTGGGATTATCAGATTTCTGAACATACACAACCGCACCCGGTAATAAAAGCTCTTTACATCTTCCAGTATTCTTAACATGGCAGACTTCCATAACACCGTCTATTTCCACATAAGCAATAAATCTATTTGGTCTTTTAATGAATATTCCTTCTTTAATATTTTTATATTTCAAAGTATCCTCCCACGTCTGTCTCTGTGTAAATTACACCAAAAGAATATCATACAATTACAAAAAAAGCATAGATATTTTGTTATTTAAGTATTATTATGGGTATTAATACATTAACTTTAAATTGGTTATTATATTAACAACAATATATTTAAGGAGGT
Source organism: Ruminiclostridium josui JCM 17888 (assembly GCF_000526495.1). Taxonomy (NCBI): domain Bacteria; kingdom Bacillati; phylum Bacillota; class Clostridia; order Eubacteriales; family Oscillospiraceae; genus Ruminiclostridium; species Ruminiclostridium josui. The sequence goes on from NZ_JAGE01000001.1 coordinate 1,774,083, forward strand.
TTTTTATGAAGACAGAAGTTGTTTATTATCGTTGCAAGCAATGTGGTAATATTGTAAGCGTTATAAAAAATGGTGGAGGAAAACTAGTCTGTTGCGGTGAACAAATGGAAAGGCTTGAACCCAATACTACAGATGCCGCTCTTGAAAAACATGTTCCCGTAGCAGAAAGAAAAGACGGTAAGATTATAGTACAAATTGGTTCCGTAGCCCACCCAATGATTGATGCCCATTATATTGAGTGGATTGAAGTTGCTGGCGATGAAGGCACTGAAAGAATTCCTCTTTCACCTGGTGATGAACCAAAAGCAGTTTTTGCTGACAAGAGTAATGCAGAAGTTTATGCATACTGTAATCTTCATGGATTGTGGATGTCCCATGTAAAATAATAATCAACGGCCCTGTAAAGTGACTTTACTTTTCAGGGCCTATTATTACTCTAAAAATATATTTACTCTTGTTCCTCAATGACAATTGCTATAGATGCACTCGCTCCTATTCTATTTGCACCTGCTTCTACCATTGCTTTTGCTGTCTTATAATCCCGTATACCCCCGGCTGCTTTTACTCCCATATCAGGGCCCACAGTTTCTCTCATAAGTCTTACATCGTGGATTGTAGCCCCTCCTGTACTAAATCCAGTGGAGGTTTTAACAAAATCGGCTCCGGCTGTCTTACACAGATTACAACAAATAACTTTTTCTTCATCAGTAAGAAGGCATGTTTCAAGTATTACCTTAACAATTGCCTTTCCCGCTGCTGCCTCTACTACTGATTTAATATCTTTTTCTACATAATGAAAATCCCCTGACTTAACAGCTCCAACATTTATTACCATATCTATTTCTCTAGCACCGTTTTCCACTGCTTCAACAGTTTCTGCAACTTTGGACGCAGTTGAAGTGGCCCCTAGTGGAAACCCCACTACCGTACAAACCTTTATATCGGTCTCCTTCAAAATCTCACTGCAGAGTGTCACATAACAAGGATTGACGCAAACAGAAGCAAATTTATACTCTATAGCCTCTTTGCATAGCTTTTTTATCTGTTCCTTACAAGTCTCGGGTTTTAATGCTGTGTGATCAATTAAACCTGCCAGTTTAGTCATAAAATACCTCCGAATATAAAAATTAGTACATAAATATTATTTACCAATATTTCGGATTTATCAAGAAAAAAAATAGGTTAGTCTCCATTGACTAACCATGTAAAGGGGGTCAAAATGTATTTTGTGAGGTCAATATTATAATGGCCAAAATTTATAAAATTTATACAATTAATTTGAAAAATCTGATTATTATATTTATTAATTTCCATGTAAATAATAAATTCAATAAAATAAATACTTAAAAGAAGGAGCTGCATCTATGGAGTTGCAAAATAATGTTATAAATGCCGAGAATCTAAATGAAGACAATACTTTGTCCGTTGTTCAGAATAAACTAAAACCTGGGGAAACAATAATTCTTGACGTAGGCTATAATTATTTCCATCAGGTGGACAAACTTTATGAAACGCTAGTAAATGAAGGCTATTACGTTAGAAAAACCTTTGTAAATGGACGAAACCAATTACTGGTCGCTCAAAAGGATGAAAAGCATCAAATGTATTAACAGTAAAACTACAAAAAGACCTGCTGATTAACTTTGTACTGTTAACTCGGCAGGTCTTTTAATATGTTTATTTATTTTCTCCTATAGGTACAAAAACCTCAAGAAACATTTGCTTAAATTCTATACTGGCCGGGAACAGCTCTGACCTTTCACCGTCCATTGTCAATGCCAGCGGCATTTTACTGGTTAGTTCGCATTTTCTGGCCTTTAATATGATTACGTTCTTATCATTGACAGATTCCTTACTTAGTACCTTAAAAAATATACTTGCGAGGTTTATATTTGAACATTTCTTGACAAGTATGATATCCATATAACCATCAGTATAATCCGCTTGATTCAATAAATTAGGAAAACCGGCTGCCTGTTTTCCATTAACAATCAGGAATAAAAGAAACTTACCCTCAATAATATGATCATCAGCAGTAATCTTAAGATCAAAGCTTTTAATATTAGTCAATTCGGAAATACCTTTTAAATAATATGCAAATGGCCCAAAATTCTTTTTAAGCTCACTGTTTGTATTAAAAGAAACATCTACAAAATTTCCACCTGCAAATGTACTCAGAAAATACTGTGAATTGTTTATGTAGCCCACATCGCACATAATTGTATTGCCCTGAAGAATTATATCTATACTTTCTTTAAAAGAGTTTATTCCCAGGCATTTTGCGAAATCGTTACATGTTCCTGAAGGTACTACTCCTAACGGCATTTTAATATCGTTGTTTAACAACAGGTTAGCTACAAAGTTAATTGTCCCATCACCGCCAGACGCAGCAACAAAGTCATATGTCCCTGACTGCAATGCATTAATGAGATAATCGCTGTTAGTATCCGTCAACCTATAGGGTTGAGCAAGAATACCTTTGTCCTGAAAAGAGGACAAAATAAAGTCCAGTTCGCTGGGAATCTTATGTCCCCCGGAAACAGGGTTATATACAAATAATGCCTTTCTCACAGGTCTATAACCTCCCATTTATGCAGAGTATGGTTAAAAAATCCTCTATTAACTTATAATAAATGAAATTTAATACAAAAGCAATCTTAATAGACATGATATTATAAAAATTTATTACATATGAGGATATTTAGATATTAAATGGGGCGTCAGCAAGACTTTCGTCTCGCTGCTGGCCCCCAAACTACGCTAATCCATCCTAATGGTTGACACTTCTTTCAGCCATCTCAATTGCCTTCTTAACAATGTTTCCGCAATCTCTTGAAGTTACTGCTCCCCATCCTTCGTTAGCAACTGTATTGTAGACTCCAAGTTCTCTGGCAATTTCCTCTTTAAGGGTTTCTGACATCACACTCTTACGTCTACTCATGGATAGTGCCTCCTTAAGCAGGCAGTCTCCACTGCGTAATAGCATTTCAGGTGAAAGCAATTACGCTGTTCACTGCCTGAAATAGATTTTTTAGCGTACACATATATTGTGTGAATTTTAGAGAAAAATATTAAGGAAATGTAATCCACATTTTTCACAGCCAAAAATTAATCATAAATTCCTATTACCACAATATATACACTTATCCTTCAAATATTACACCAATATTTTGTATGGATAAATGCAATCGTGTATACAATCTACAATTACCTGTCTATAATCCACATTTTAAAATGAAATTGTGGATTACTTGTAGAAACTAACAATCTGTCAAACCTTACTCTTTCTAGGTGTTTAACCTTTATATAAAAATAACATGTGAATAACTCAAAATAAATGTGGATAAATAAAGTTTTATCCACATTTATACTTATTAATATTTAACTATTCAATATTCATGCTAATATCAATAGAATTTGCAGAGTGAGTTAGTTTGCCGATGGATATAATATCAACTCCGGTTAATGCAACATTGTATATTGTTTCTTCACTTATATTTCCCGAAGCTTCTACAAGAGCTCTTTTATCAATAAATTTGACTGCCTCAGTCATCTGTTCATTTGACATATTATCAAGCATAATTATATCAGCTTTGCACTCCAAAGCCTCACGAACCTCTTCCATGGATTCTACCTCTACCTCAATCTTTACAGTATGAGGTATACTTTTTCTTACTCGTTCCACGGCATTTTTTATTCCTCCGGCAGCAGCAATATGGTTGTCCTTTATTAAAACACCGTCAGAAAGTGAAAATCTATGGTTGGCTCCTCCTCCTGCGCTAACTGCATACTTTTCCAAAAGTCTCAGCCCAGGAGTAGTCTTTCTTGTATCAGTTACCTTTACAGATAATCCCTGCACTTTATTAACATATCTATTAGTCATTGTAGCAATTGCAGATAGCCTTTGCATAAAGTTTAATGCAGTCCTTTCACCTTTCAGCAAAGCTCTTGTAGAACCACTTACTTCTGCAATAATATCCCCTTTTGATACCTTATCTCCATCCTTTACAAAGGCCTTGAAACGCACACTGCTATCCAGTACTTCAAAAACGTATTTTGCTACATCAAGCCCAGCTATAACTGCGTCTTGCTTAGCCAGAAATTCTGCCTTGGATGAATCGTCTTCTGGAATGATATTATCTGTAGTAATATCTCCTAGAGGCATATCCTCCTTTAGTGCATTCATAACTATTTCATGGATATAAAGTTTACTGAGTTTCATTTTTCCTCCTTTTAAAATGGTGAAGCCATTTTGCCCTTCTCCAGTTTTTTTACTATGTTCTTTCTCCAATTCACATCATCTGTCTTGTCAAAATCAGTTCTATAATGTGCACCTCTGCTCTCTTTTCTTTCAAGAGCAGATTCTATAACGAGGCTTGCTACTGTTAACATATTCAGTACTTCCAGTTTCACAAGACTAAATCCTGAAAAATCTGTGTATTTCTTGTAAATATCATTAATAATTGCAGCGGCTTTTTCAAGGCTTTCATGATTTCTAATAATACCAACATACTTTGTCATTGCAGCTTGTATTTCTTCTTTCATAGCTTTGAGCGCTGCATCATTATTTTTATTTAATGTATAACTTATATTTGAATTTACATCTGAATTATCACAATGATTACCTTCTGCACCGATTTTCCTGGCGATTTTTCTTCCAAAAACCAATCCTTCTAGCAAGGAGTTGCTCGCTAACCTGTTTGCTCCATGAATCCCTGTACAAGCTACCTCTCCGCATGCATATAACCCGGGAATATTGGTTTGACCATCAACATCGGTCCTTATACCCCCCATACAATAGTGCTCTGCTGGAGCAACCGGGATATAATCCTTGGATATATCAATTCCGTAATCAAGGCATGTCTTAAAAATATTTGGAAATCTATTTTCGAGATATTCTCTACTTTTAAAAGTGATATCAAGAAAAACATTTTTAGAATCGGTTAGGGACATTTCTTTAAAAATAGCTCTTGAAACAACATCTCTAGGTGCAAGCTCCCCTAACTCATGATATTTCTTCATGAAAGCCTCACCCTTGCAATTTTTAAGACGAGCACCCTCTCCTCTGACCGCCTCAGATATTAAAAAGCTTTTGTCCTTTGGGTGGTACAGTACTGTGGGATGGAATTGTACAAACTCCATATCCATAGCCTGAGCACCTGCTCTAAGGCACATTCCTATTCCGTCTCCCGTTGCAACTTCAGGGTTTGTAGTATGTGAATAAATTTGTCCGAAGCCCCCTGTTGCAACTACAACAGAACTTGACTGAAAAATCTTAATTTTATTTGAAATTTCATCGTAAACAATAGCCCCTCTGCATTTTCCTTCTTTAATAACAAGGTCAACAGCAAAATGGCTTTCGAAAATAGATATATTCTTCTTCTTTCTTGCAACCTCAATAAGCTTGTCACAAACCTCTTTACCGGTTGTATCACCTGAGTGGATAATTCTGTTTACACTATGGGCTCCTTCTCTTGTAAGGGATAGTTGTTGACCGCTTTTATCAAAGTTCACTCCCAGACTGCACAGAGTTCTAATATTTTCAGCAGCCTCTTCAACCAGAACCCATACGCTTTTTTCATCATTTAATCCTGCACCGGCAAAAAGAGTATCTTTGAAATGCAACTGAGGTGAATCGTTCTTCTCATCGAGAGATACTGCTATTCCTCCCTGTGCAAGAACCGAATTACTTATATCCAATGTCTCCTTTGTAATTATCCCAATCTGATAACTGTCGGGTATCTCCAATGCAGTATACACTCCGGCTATTCCGCTGCCAATAATTAAGACATCCTTGTGTATAACCTCTATGTCAACTTTATTACTATCCTCTTCCATTTTTTTACCCTCCGTATCCCCACTTATGTTAAAAAACTGCTGATAAGCACTGCTTAAATCAGTTCTGTTTCATGCTATGGGGTAAAGTACTTAATTGTTACAAATATCTATTTCCCTACAGCCAGCATTCTATTCAGACTACCGGATGCACGCTCAATAATATCTTTATCAAGTGTTATCTCATACTGCCTTTTTGCCAAAGCATCATGAACACTTTGTAATGATGTCTTTTTCATATTCGGACAAATAAGCCCCGTTGACATCATATAGAAAGTTTTATTAGGATTCTCCTTCTTTAACTGATAAAGAACACCCATCTCTGTACCTATAATGAATTTATCATGTTGAGAATTTCTTGCATAATCAATAATCTGCTTAGTGCTTCCTACAAAATCTGCAAGCTCTTGTATCTCAGGTTGACACTCAGGATGCACCAGCAAAATAGCATCAGGATGTAGTTTCTTTGACTCAATAACTGCATCTGCCTTAATTTTATGGTGTGTAATGCAGTAGCCTTCCCAAAAAATAATATTCTTTTCAGGCACCTTTTTAGCAACATAACTGCCAAGATTTTTGTCAGGAGCAAAAATAATATCCTTTTTATCAATTGACCTGATTACATCCACTGCATTAGAGGAAGTACAACAAATATCACATTCTGCCTTAACCTCTGCACTTGAATTTATATAACATACAACGGCCGCATTAGGATGCTTTTTCTTCGCCTCTTTTAAAGCATCCGCCGTAACCATATCAGCCATTGGACAGCCTGCATTTATTTCAGGCAATAGAACCGTTTTTTCAGGCGATAGGATTTTAGCACTTTCCGCCATAAAATGTACTCCGCAGAAAACTATAGTATCCGCCTGACTTGAGGCACAATACTGACTTAGAGCAAAAGAATCACCCGTAACATCAGCTATTTCCTGTACCTCATCAACCTGATAACTATGAGCAACAATAACTGCATTTTGCTCTTTCTTCATTTTGTTAATATTACTAATCAACAAATTTTTATCCATTATTTTCATCCTCATTATCTGTTTAAAATTACACAATCCGCAATTTACTAGAATACTCTAAAGTTTAAAATACTGCATTTATTTTAATACTTATAATTTGCTTTGTAAATGCTTTTATACTAAAAGAAAAAATCCCTTCATATAATAATGAAAAGATTTTTTTCAAATAATACTTATGATTCATGAAATAAGTAAAACTACTTGTGGCATCTGCTAGTTTCAGGACAGCCTGAACACCCACAACCACAGCTTGATTCACCATTTTTTCTCTGTCGGATTTTATAAATTATAACCCAGGCCATTAATCCGAAAATTAGTACAGATATTAAAATAGTTGCAATATTATCTTTTAAATATTGAATCATATAAAACCCTCTCCAATCTCTAATCAGGCGTTTACACTATTAATTTTCATTACAGCCTTTTTATTTGGTGAAAACAAAAGCCACAAACCGACTGCAATAACAATTAAAGCGGCTATGGTACCAATTCCGAAAGAAACTGCCCCTGTAATTAAACTACCTATTTGATAAATTATTAATGAGACAGCATATGCTAAAATAGTCTGATAGCCAACGGCAATTAGTGTCCACTTCCAACCACCCATTTCCCGTTTAATAGCTCCTATAGCCGCAAAACACGGCGCACAAAGGAGATTAAAAGCCATGAAAGCATATGCACTAACAGCAGTAAACATACCTGAAAGGCTTGCAATCAATGCAGGATCATTCTCACTAACCTCACCTAGTCCAAAAAGAACACCAAAGGTTCCTACCACGTTTTCCTTTGCAGCAAGACCGGTTACTGCAGCAACCGAAGCCTGCCATGTTCCAAAGCCTAAGGGCTTAAATATCGGTGCAATAACATTACCTATGGATGCCAGAATACTGTTTCCCTCTTCAACCATTTTTAAGCTCCAGTTAAAGTTAGAAAGAAACCATATAAGTCCGCATGCTACAAATATAACTGTTCCAGCCTTAACAATAAATGCTTTTCCGCGTTCCCACATGTGAATTAGAACACCCTTACCACCGGGAACATGATATTGTGGAAGTTCCATTACAAATGGAGCAGGATCACCTGAAAATAACTTCGTTTTCTTAAGAATAACGCCTGATACTATAACCATCAAAATACCTAAGAAATATGTTGATGGAGCAACCCACCATGATTTATCAGAAAACATTGCCCCTGCGATTAAAGCAATAATAGGTAGCTTTGCGCTACAAGGTATAAACGTAGTAGTCATTATTGTCATTTTCCGGTCTTTGTCCTGCTCAATAGTTCTTGACGCCATTATACCCGGAACACCACACCCTGATGAAATAAGCATTGGAATAAATGACTTTCCAGAAAGACCAAATTTGCGGAAAATTCTGTCCATTATAAAAGCTACTCTGGCCATATAACCGCAGTCCTCTAGAATTGATAAGAAAAAAAACAAAATCATCATCTGTGGAACAAAACCAAGAACTGCCCCAACTCCTCCTATTATACCGTCAACTACCAATCCCTGAAGCCACTCTGCTGTGCCTATATTAGCAAGGAAGGTACCTACAGCAGGCTGTATCCAACTTCCAAAAAATATGTCATTTGTCCAATCCGTTACAATTGTACCCAGCCATGAAACAGAAACAAAATATACAACAAACATAATAACTGCAAAAATAGGAAGAGCAAGCCATCTGTTGGTAACTATACGGTCAATTTTATCCGAAGGGGTCATACCTACTCTTTTTTTATGTAAGCATTTATTAATTATTTTACTTATATAAAAATAACGTTCATTAGTAATAATACTTTCACTGTCATCATCCAATACTTTTTCACAGGCTGTAGTTAATTCATCAATCTTTGATAAAGTATGTACCTCAAGTGAAAGCTGCTCTAAAACCTTTTCATCACGTTCAAATAACTTAATTGAGTACCATCTGGAATGCTGTTCACTTACCACCTCAGCCACAAATTCTTCAATGTTATTAAGAGTTGTCTCTACGTCACTTGAAAAAGAATGTTGAGGAATTGCTATTTTATTGTGTTTAGCAATATCAACAGCTTTTTCAATAACATCCTTTAAACCAATACCCTTAACTGCAGATGTTTCAATAACAGCACATCCCAATTCACTACTAAGCTTTTGAATATCAATTTTATCCCCGTTTTTACGGACTATATCAATCATGTTTAATGCAATAACAACTGGAATTCCCAATTCAACCAACTGTGTAGTAAGATAAAGATTACGTTCAATATTCGATGCATCAACAAGATTAATAATAACGTCAGGTCTGTCATTTAACAGATAATTACGTGTAACAACTTCCTCAAGAGTATAAGGAGATAAAGAGTAAATACCGGGTAAGTCCATTATCGTTATATCCTTGTAACCCTTAAGCTTTCCCTCTTTTTTTTCAACTGTAACTCCTGGCCAGTTTCCAACATACTGTGAGCTACCTGTCAATTCATTAAACATAGTAGTTTTCCCACAGTTTGGATTTCCTGCTAGTGCTATTTTGATTGCCATTCTTTCTTCCCCCTAAACTTTAGTTAGTCTAAGCTAACTGTGTTGTTTAAAAAATACAGGGCTCTTCCCCTGCCCTATTAATCTACTATAACCATTTCAGCATCTGCTTTTCTTAGTGATAACTCGTATCCTCTGACAGTTACTTCAATTGGATCTCCCAGTGGGGCAACTTTTCTTACAAATACAAGTGTACCCTTGGTAATACCCATATCCATTATTCTTCTTTTCACTGCACCTTCACCGCTTAACTTCACAACTGTAACGGTGTCGCCACATTTCACTTCTCTGAGCGTTTTCATGTAATTTCCTCATTTCTTTATACATTTATACAATAATTCTGTTAGCCATTGCTTTATCAATTGCAACCCGAGCTTCCTTTACATTCACTATCATATTGCCACCGATTTCAGAAATAACAGTAACATTCCCTCCTACAACAAAACCTAAGCTTTCTAAAAATTTTTTTGTTTCATCTTTTCCTCGTATTGCTTTTATTGAATTCATTTCACCTAAAGAAACCATAGTTAATGGCATATGAATCACTCCCCATAGTTAGCCTCAGCTAACTTATAATTTATAAAATAGTTAGCGGACGCTAACTTTCAATTTGAGTTTACCACCGCTAACTATATTTGTCAACACATTTATACTATAAATTCTTTAATTTCTAAATCCAGCCATTACTCTTACCTTGATAAAGGTTATTCATATGCTATAATTATAGAATTAGGAATAAGTAGATTTTATACGAAGAATATGGAGGCTGCTAAATGGTAAAGTTACAGGAATCAGGTGAAAACTATCTGGAAACCATATTAATTCTTAAAAATAAAAATGGAAATGTCCGTTCAATTGATATTGCTAATGAACTGGGGTATACAAAACCCAGTATAAGCAGAGCAATGGCTATTCTAAAGAATGCAAAATACATTACAATAGATGAAAACTCCGGATATATATCTCTTACGGATAGCGGTTATAATATTGCTAAAGCAATGTATGAACGACATGAGATATTGTCACGATATTTAATTTCTCTTGGTGTCTCCCCTGAAACAGCAGCACAAGATGCTTGTAGGATAGAGCACGTAATAAGTCAGGAAACTTTTGAAAAAATAAAAGAAAATGCTAATAAGTAAACCTTATCTGAATTGAATTGAATAAAGAATTTTCTTATCTACTATATCCGCTATTAAATCCAAACTTAGTAATTTATATACTTTTTAATATATATAACAAAGCCTCAAGCAATGAACTTGAGGCTTTCATATAAATCTGGCAGAGACCTACTTTCCCGGGCCGTCTCCAGCCAAGTATTATCGGCACTGAGATGCTTAACTGCCGTGTTCGGTATGGGAACGGGTGTGACCATCTCGTCATTTCCACCAGAAGATTTATTAGGTACTTTGTACCTTCAGAACTGACTAATGTTATTCTTCTAAGAAGATGTGAAGCTCTCTCATTTCTAGTTTTAAGACCTTCTACTTTTTTGATACCTGTTTCTTTTGGGTCAAACCCTCGACCTATTAGTATCAGTCAGCTTAACACATTACTATGCTTACACTCCTGACCTATCAACCATGTAGTCTACATGGGGTCTTACCTATTGCTAGTGGGATATCTCATCTTGAGGTGGGTTTCACGCTTAGATGCCTTCAGCGTTTATCCCTGCCGAACTTGGCTACCCAGCTGTGCCATTGGTATGACAACTGGTGCACTAGAGGTTCGTCCATCCCGGTCCTCTCGTACTAAGGACAGATCCTCTCAAATATCCTGCGCCCGCGACAGATAGGGACCGAACTGTCTCACGACGTTCTGAACCCAGCTCGCGTACCGCTTTAATTGGCGAACAGCCAAACCCTTGGAACCTGCTACAGCTCCAGGATGCGATGAGCCGACATCGAGGTGCCAAACCTCCCCGTCGATGTGGACTCTTGGGGGAGATAAGCCTGTTATCCCCAGGGTAGCTTTTATCCGTTGAGCGATGGCAATTCCACTTTCATACCACCGGATCACTAAGCCCTACTTTCGTACCTGCTCGAGGTGTCTCTCTCGCAGTCAGGCTACCTTATGCCTTTGCACTCGCTGTGCGATTTCCAACCGCACTGAGGTAACCTTTGGACGCCTCCGTTACTCTTTGGGAGGCGACCGCCCCAGTCAAACTGCCCACCTGACAGTGTCCCTAGACCAGCTTATGGTCTCAGGTTAGAGTTCCAGTACTTTTAGAGTGGTATCCCAACGTCGACTCCATGATGGCTGGCGCCACCACTTCTCAGTCTCCCACCTATCCTGTACAAAAAATACCGAAACCCAATATCAAGCTACAGTGAAGCTCCATGGGGTCTTTCCGTCTAGTCGCGGGTAACTTGCATCTTCACAAGTACTACAATTTCGCCGGGTACGTTGTTGAGACAGTGCCCAAGTCATTACGCCATTCGTGCGGGTCAGAACTTACCTGACAAGGAATTTCGCTACCTTAGGACCGTTATAGTTACGGCCGCCGTTTACTGGGGCTTAAGTTCATGCCTTCGGGTTTCCCCTAAGCAATTCCCGTAACCTTCCAGCACCGGGCAGGCGTCAGCCCCTATACTTCATCTTTCGATTTAGCAGAGACCTGTGTTTTTGATAAACAGTTGCTTGGGCCTATTCTCTGCGGCCTCAATCTCTTGAGGCACCCCTTTTCGCTAACTTACGGGGTCAATTTGCCGAGTTCCTTAACAACGCTTCTCCCGCTCGTCTTAGGATTCTCTCCTCACCTACCTGTGTCGGTTTGCGGTACTGGTACCTTTAATCTGGATAGTGGTTTTTCTCGTCAGTGTGGAATCTGTCACTTCGGTACTTGTTTTCCCTCCGCATCACGTCTTCGAAACATCCGGCGGATTTGCCTACCGGACTATCTACCCCGCTTGCACGATCTTTTCCAGCTGATCGCTTGACTTATCCTCCTGCGTCACCACCTCTCTCATAACGATTAACGGTAGTACAGGAATTTCAACCTGTTGTCCATCACCTACGCCTTTCGGCCTCAGCTTAGGTCCAGACTTACCCTGGGCGGACGAACCTTCCCCAGGAAACCTTAGGCTTTCGACGGTAAAGATTCTCACTTTACTCTCGCTACTTATTCCGGCATTCTCACTACTGTCTCGTCCACAAGTCCTTTCGATCTTGCTTCAACCTACTACAGTAAGCTCCCCTACCACCCTCGTACATCCAATACTACTGCTAACGGTACAAGTTTAGCTGTATGTAATTTGACGAAATGTTTTGATTTATTTTTCATTTGTTACATTTCGTGAAATTACCTCTTCGCTTCTTATTTCATTTAGCAATACTATTGGATGTACGCTGATCCATAGCTTCGGTACACAGTTTAGCCCCGGTAATTTTCGGCGCAGGCTCACTCGACTAGTGAGCTATTACGCACTCTTTGAATGAGTGGCTGCTTCTAAGCCAACATCCTAGTTGTCTTAGCAAACCCACATCCTTTTCCACTTAACTGTGATTTTGGGACCTTAGCTGATGGTCTGGGCTGTTTCCCTTTTGACCATGGGACTTATCTCTCATAGTCTGACTCCCAAGTAACATCATTACGGCATTCGGAGTTTGATAGGGTTCGGTAACCCGGTAAGGCCCCTAGCCCATTCAGTGCTCTACCTCCGTTTGATTTTCCCTTGAGGCTAGCCCTAAAGCTATTTCGGGGAGAACCAGCTATCTCCGAGTTCGATTGGAATTTCTCCGCCACCCACAGCTCATCCCAGACCTTTTCAACGGTCATGTGGTTCGGTCCTCCACGAGATTTTACTCCCGCTTCAACCTGTCCATGGGTAGGTCACCCGGTTTCGGGTCTATAGCATGCAACTTCTCGCGCTTTTAACACTCGGTTTCCCTTCGGCTCCGTACCTTCTAGTACTTAACCTTGCTGCATACAATAACTCGCCGGACCGTTCTACAAAAAGTACGCTGTCGAGCTTTAACGCTCTTCAACTGCTTGTAAACATAGGGTTTCAGGTTCTCTTTCACTCCCCTCCCGGGGTTCTTTTCACCTTTCCCTCACGGTACTGCTTCACTATCGGTCACCAGTTAGTATTTAGCCTTGGATGGTGGTCCACCCTGCTTCCCACGAGGTTTCACGTGCCTCGTGGTACTCTGGATTCTAGCCTGCCTCTCAACATTTCGCTTACGGGACTTTTACCCTCTATGGTCTCAGCTTTCCAGCTGCTCATTCTGCTATGTCTCAAGGATCATTATGCTAGTCCTCAACCCCAAAAGATATTGCTATCTTTTGGTTTGGGCTCTTCCGCTTTCGCTCGCCACTACTTACGGAATCTCTTTTGATTTCTTTTCCTGTTGGTACTTAGATGTTTCAGTTCCCAACGTCTGCCCTCGTAACACTATGGATTCATGTTACGATGACCGAGTGCTTAACTCGGCCGGGTTTCCCCATTCGGATATCTACGGGTCAATGGCTATTTGCGCCTCTCCGTAGCTTTTCGCAGCTTGTCACGTCCTTCTTCGCCTTCTGGTGCCAAGGCATTCACCCTATGCTCTTAGTAGCTTGACCTCTAAAAACGCTATATACGTCGTCCTACTTCGTCAGATTTCGCGTCCTGCGGTACTCACATACCTATGTATGCTCTGTTCCTCGGCACTCATCTTCCTTGTATTACTCGCATCTAGCGTTTTTATTTTGCTAGATACTATACGCATTTACCGTTTCTATCGAATTTCTTCGATTTCATCAGATTCTCTTAAAGTGATTGTCTTAACCTATCAATGAGTTAGTTTCCTAAGAGTTGCATGTTTCCAACGTAAACTGCTTTACGTGTTTCAAAGGATTTCTCCTTCTCACATGTTACCCTTATTACTTTTACGGAAATACATACTTTCATATATATTTCTATGTCTTCTCATCTTCTTAAAACGTATTTCAAACTTTCGTTTGAAACGCATTCTTTGAATAACATTATTCAGTTCTCAAGGTACAACTTCTTCAAGTCCATTTTCATGGGCTTTGAAAACTAAACAGTGATTGTAAAGAAACTCTAAGATAATGTTTACCATTCAGGCGAGCTTTGCTCAAGCCTTCCTGCCATCATCTTCGACCTAAAGATTTTGATTCATCTCAACATCCGTTGCATGAACCTTGTCTCCTTAGAAAGGAGGTGATCCAGCCGCACCTTCCGATACGGCTACCTTGTTACGACTTCACCCCAATCATCGGCCCCACCTTCGGCGACGTCCTCCTTGCGGTTAGACTATCGACTTCGGGTGTTGCAGACTCTCATGGTGTGACGGGCGGTGTGTACAAGGCCCGGGAACGTATTCACGGCAGTATGCTGACCTGCCATTACTAGCAATTCCGACTTCATGTGGGCGGGTTGCAGCCCACAATCTGAACTGGGACTATTTTTGGGGATTTGCTCCACTTTACAGCTTAGCTTCCCTCTGTAATAGCCATTGTAGTACGTGTGTAGCCCAAGACATAAGGGGCATGATGATTTGACGTCGTCCCCACCTTCCTCCGATTTATCACCAGCAGTCTCGCTAGAGTGATCATCTTAATGTTATCAACTAACAACAGGGGTTGCGCTCGTTGCGGGACTTAACCCAACATCTCACGACACGAGCTGACGACAACCATGCACCACCTGTATAGCAGTCCCGAAGGACTACGACATCTCTGCCATATTCCGCTATATGTCAAGCCTTGGTAAGGTTCTTCGCGTTGCTTCGAATTAAACCACATACTCCACTGCTTGTGCGGGCCCCCGTCAATTCCTTTGAGTTTCAACCTTGCGGCCGTACTCCCCAGGTGGGATACTTATTGTGTTAACTCCGGCACAGAAGGGGTCGATACCTCCTACACCTAGTATCCATCGTTTACAGCGTGGACTACCAGGGTATCTAATCCTGTTTGCTCCCCACGCTTTCGCGCCTCAGCGTCAGTTACCGTCCAGAAAGCCGCCTTCGCCACTGGTGTTCCTCCTAATATCTACGCATTTCACCGCTACACTAGGAATTCCGCTTTCCTCTCCGGCACTCAAGAAACATAGTTTCAGATGCAGCTCCAGGGTTAAGCCCTGGGATTTCACATCTGACTTACATTCCCGCCTACACGCCCTTTACACCCAGTAATTCCGGACAACGCTTGCCACCTACGTATTACCGCGGCTGCTGGCACGTAGTTAGCCGTGGCTTATTCTTCAGGTACCGTCATTTTTTTCGTCCCTGACTAAAGAAGTTTACAATCCGAAAACCTTCATCCTTCACGCGGCGTTGCTGCATCAGGGTTTCCCCCATTGTGCAATATTCCCCACTGCTGCCTCCCGTAGGAGTCTGGGCCGTGTCTCAGTCCCAATGTGGCCGATCAACCTCTCAGTTCGGCTACCAATCGTCGCCTTGGTGGTCCGTTACATCACCAACTAGCTAATTGGACGCGGGCCCATCTGTCACCGGATTGCTCCTTTGACAACAAAGAAATGCTTCTTCGCTGTATTATGCGGTATTAGCACAAGTTTCCCTGTGTTATCCCCCTGTAACAGGCAGGTTGCCCACGCGTTACTCACCCGTCCGCCGCTAAGTTACCTTCAGCACTGAACATTCTGCTCTTCATGTGTTGACACTTTGATAAAACGCGTGATGCAAAAACTTAAATTAATAATTAAGGTTGTTTTTGCATGACGCTGTCGGCCAGCATCATATATTAAGAGTGCTCAGTGCTAAAGGTAACTCCGCTCGACTTGCATGTGTTAGGCACGCCGCCAGCGTTCGTCCTGAGCCAGGATCAAACTCTCAAATTAAAATTTATATGTTTCGCAGATAAATCTGCTACGCAATTAACTCATTTGATAAGCTTGTTAGCTCATTTAAAATTGCTGACTTTTTTCTAGTTTTTGTTTCCAAAAACCAGGTTGTAAAGTTCGCAAGTTACTCAATTTTGAAATCATAAAAACGATTTCGGAATTATTCGAGTTCCTTTACATGTTCATCACTGTTTACTTTTCAAAGTCCATATAGTTGCTGTTGCCGTCTCACGAGACAGCTTATATATAATATCACAGATAAAATATATTTGTCAACACTTTTTTAATATTTTTTTAATTGCTACTAAAATCAGTGTGACTGCTCAAACAGCTTGTTTATTGTAACACCTGTACATTATTTTTACAAAGCATTTTGAACCAGTATTCAAGTATTACTTTAATTTAAATTTATAATACTTCCCCATACTAAGTTTATCTTGCTAATTAGTCCGAATTCCTCCTTGTATAAAATATTAAAAAGGCTTACTCAGTATTTTAAAATACTTTAGCAAGCCTTTTTATATGCATTAATTAATTTTATTCTTCGGTAAGTTCAGCATCTTCTGAGGATTCGCTCTCTTCACTATCCTCATTAACCATTCTTGCTACACTTACTACATTATTTCCTTCGCTTGTTCTCATAAGTGTAACACCTTGTGTTGCCCTACCCAGAATACTTATCTCACTAACCTTCATTCTAATTATACTTCCGTCTGAACTTATTAACATTATGTCATCTTCTTCGGATACTAATAACATACCTACTGATTTACCGGTTTTTTCAGTTATTCTGTAAGTTAGAACTCCTTTTCCACCTCTTGTTTGGACTTTGTATTCATCAAGTTCAGTTCTCTTACCAAAGCCGTTTTCAGTTACAACCAATAACGTTGTGTTATCAGTGCAAACTTCCATACCAATTACAAAGTCTCCTTTATCAAGTTCTATACCTTTAGCACCTTGCGAAACTCTGCCTATAGGTCTTGCATCGGTTTCTTTAAACCTAATTGCCATTCCATTCACTGTTGAAAGTATTATATCCTGATTACCATCTGTAAGTTTAACATCTATAAGTTCATCATTTTCCCTTAAACTAACAGCTGCAAGCCCGCCTTTTCTGATATTATCATATTCCATCAGATCTGTTTTCTTTACTAAGCCGTTTTTGGTTGCCATTACAAGGTATAATCCTTCCTTGTATTCCTGTATAGGAATTACAGTGGTAACCTTTTCATCTCCATCTAGCTGCAGCAGGTTTACTATTGCAGTCCCCTTTGCTTGTCGCCCAGACTCAGGTATTTCGTATGCCTTTAACCTATACACTCTTCCCTTATTAGTAAAGAACATAATAAAATGATGTGTAGAAGTTACAAATAGATTTTTGACAAAATCTTCTTCTCTTGTACTTAGACCTATTATTCCCTTACCGCCGCGTCTTTGGCTTTTATATGTGTCGGCAGGCAATCTCTTTATATACCCAAAATGAGTCATTGTAATAACACTTTCCTGCTCTTGGATAAGGTCTTCAATGTCTATCTCATCTTCGTCTATCTCAATCTTTGTTCTTCTCTCATCAGCATATTTGTTTTTTATAACTGAAAGTTCATCCTTTATTATTTGATGAACAAGGCTTTCATTTGCAAGTACATCCTTATAATATTTTATCTTTTCAAGAAGTTCGTTATATTCATTTTCCAACTTCTCTCTTTCCAAACCAGTCAAACGTCCCAATCTCATATCTACAATTGCTTGGGATTGTTTGTCGCTAAAACCAAATCTCTCTGACAGTTTTTCTTTTGCAAGGGATTCTGTTTTTGAGTTACGTATAATTTTTATAACTTCATCCAGATTATCCAATGCTATTTTTAAGCCTTCTAATATGTGTGCCCTAGCTTCAGCTTTATCCAGCTCGAACTTTGTTCTTCTCCTGATTACATCCTCCTGATGAGCTATGTAATAATCAATTACCTGTCTTAAATTCAAAGTCCTGGGCTCATACAATTTGTCTTCTGTTGGTACTATTGCAACCATATTTACACTGAAGCTTTCTTGAAGCTGTGTATTTTTATATAGTTGATTTAGTACTACATTTGGATTAGCATCACGTTTTAAATCAATAACTATTCTTACAGGCTCTTCTCTGCCAGATTCATCTTGAATAAATGAAATTCCATCTATTTTCTTATCCTTAACAAGATCCGCAATCTTTTCTACAAGCCTTGCCTTGTTTACCATATACGGAATTTCGGTAACAACAATCCTATGCCTGTTTCCGTGAATTTCCTCTATGGTAGCTTCAGATCTTACAATAAGCTTTCCTCTACCGGTTTTGTATGCATCTCTTATTCCTTTTTTACCTATTATCTTAGCGGCAGTTGGAAAATCCGGTCCTTTGATATATTTCATTAATTCATCAATAGTTATCTCTGGATTATCTATAACTGCACATATACCATCTATTGTCTCACCCAAATTGTGTGGTGGTATATTGGTAGCCATACCAACAGCAATACCTGATGAACCATTAACCAATAGATTTGGAAACCTAGCCGGTAAAACAACCGGTTCAACTTCATGTTCATCGAAGTTTGGCTTAAAATCAACTGTATCTTTGTTAATATCAGCAAGCATTTCCATTGATATCTTGGCCAGCTTTGCCTCCGTGTACCTCATTGCAGCTGCTGCGTCACCATCTCTGGAACCAAAGTTTCCATGTCCATCCACTAATGGATGTCTCAATGAAAAATCCTGTGCCATACGTACAAGACTATCGTAAACAGCGGCATCACCATGAGGATGAAAACTCTTTAAGGCTTCACCTACGGTTGCAACAGATTTTCTGTATGGCTTGTCCGGAGTAAAACCTGAAGTAAACATGGTGTAAAGTATACGCCTGTGTACCGGTTTCAATCCATCTCGAACATCAGGCAGTGCTCTGTCTATTATTACACTCATAGCATAATCTATAAACGATTTTTTCATTTCAGATTCAATGTCTATGGGAATAATTTTTTGCTCCCTTATTTCATCTGCCATCTAACTTTTAACCTCTTTTCCTTTTATAAAAACAATCTTATCCATTATATATTGTAATAAACTTTTAACTTACTGTCCACTTTTTTGTATACCTGTCATTTTCAAATACTATATTTAGTATTGCCATTTTATTACATATAGAATCTGTTTAATTCAAAGAAAACTTATGGAAAGCTTGTTTTTATACATAAAAAACTGGACACCCCAGTCCAGTTTCCTAAATTATAATTTATATAACTCTTTTTTTATGTATATCAAGCCATATTGTTCTTAGGAACTCGAACCACAAATTCTATGTATTCCCCTCTGTCAATCTGAGCCGCCTTTGCTTTTACACCCGATTGTCTCATTATATCTATTGCCTGTTTTATAGTATTGACAAATATTCTTACATCCTTTATTGCTTTTGTAGTTTTCTTCTCCATCGTTCTTTGTTTTAGATTTTTAGAATATTTGTCTATAGCCCTCTCTACAAGCTCTTCGGTTTTCTTTACATTAAGGCCTCTTTCACATACAAGTTTCAAAACTTTTAATTGCAGTTGTTCATCGTGAAGCTTCAGCAACGCCCTTGCATGTCTTTCAGTCAGATTATTATCAGAAAGTATTTTTTTTATCAATGGAGATAGTTTTAATAATCTTATTTTATTTGCTATTGTTGATTGACTTTTTCCAATCTTCTGGGCAAGTTCTTCTTGTGTAAAACCATGTTCATTAATAAGATTACTATAGCCCTCAGCCTCTTCCATGTAGCTAAGATCTTCCCTTTGCAGATTTTCTATAAGAGCCATTACAGCAGAATCATTATCATCAACATTTATAATTATTGCTGGAATCTCCTTTAATCCCGCCATAGTAGCAGCCCGAAGTCGCCTTTCACCTGCTACGAGCTCATATGTGCCATGGGAAAGTCTTCTCACGTTTATTGGTTGCAATACACCATATTGTTTAATTGAGTCACACAGTTCTTCAAGAGCCATTTTATTAAATTGTTTTCTTGGTTGGTATGGATTTGGTCTAATGTGGTCTATACCAACATAAGTAATATTTTTCTGGTCTTCTTTCTTTTCATGCTTTGTAAACTGAATTTTACTTTCCAACATAACGGCACCATCCTTTGTATATTATTTGTTAATTTAAATTAGTAACCTACTATATATTGTAAATTACTTACAAAGGATATTTCTATTACAAACCTTCTTTTCCTTTATTACCAATAAAAAATCGTTCGATAAAAAAGCAATTAATAACGGATAATATTTCTTATATCAACGGTTCTTTCGAAGGTTTCCCTGCTTTCCTTGGATATTTTGTCGGGGTCTGTCTAAACTTTCTTATCACCACGACATTTCTTTCTATATTTGTAAAGGGTAACTCCATTTTTTGTATTTTCTCAATTTTACCACCTAAAATGTCGAGAGCTTTATTGCAATTATCAAATTCTTCAGTGTTACTTCCCTTCATTGCGATAAATATCCCGTTTATTTTTATAAATGGTAGACAATATTCGAGTAAAACTGGAAGATTAGATACTGCTCTTGCAACAGCAATATCATACTTTTCTCTATATTCATGATTAACTCCAAAGTCTTCTGCTCTTCCATGAATTGCTGATATTTGGGTAATATTTACTGTGTTTATTACCTCGTTAAGAAATTTGATTCTCTTATCCAAAGAATCAAGCAATGTAATATTGTTTTTAGGATTCACAATTTTAATTGGAATTCCGGGGAAACCAGCTCCGGTACCAACATCTATTATTTTTATTTCTTCATCTTTCACATAAGGAACTATACTTATTGAATCAATAAAATGTTTTATTATTATTTCCTTATCATCTTCTATTGCTGTCAGATTTATTTTTTTATTCCATTCTTTTAGAAGTTTCATATACTTTTCAAATTGCTCTACTTGAGTATCAGATACTTCTATTTTATAGTGTGCTAAACCATTTATAAGCAATTGCTTTAATTCATTATCAAGTGCCATGGATTCCTCCGGTTACTAGTTTTTCTTTCGGTTAATCTGTTCAAGATATATGAGTAATACTGAAATATCAGCTGGAGATACTCCTGTTATTCGGGATGCTTGCCCTATGGAGTCGGGTCTTATTTGCGAAAGCTTCTGCCTTGCCTCAAGTCTTAACCCCTGTATCTCATTATAATCAATATCCTGTGGTATTTTTCTGCCTTCAAGCTTTTTATACTGTTCTACCTGTTGCATCTGCCTTTTAATATAACCTTCATATTTTACGGCAACTTCAACCTGTTCACGTACAGCCCTAGGAAGATCAGGAAGTTCACAAACCTCAGAAAGACTTTTGTAACTTATTTCAGGCCTCCTAAGTAATTCTGTTACCTGAATTCCACTTTTTATTGCAGTGCTGCTCCTGCTCTCAAGATATTTAAGTACAGCTTCACTTGGTGGTAAATATGTGTTTTTGAGTCTTTCTATCTCTTTATCTATCATTTTCTTTTTCTCTAGAAATTTTTTATAGCGTTCTTCACTAATCAATCCAATTTCTCTGCCTATAGGTGTCAATCTTATATCAGCATTGTCCTGTCTAAGCAGAAGTCTGTACTCTGCTCTGGATGTCATCATTCTATATGGTTCCTTTGTACCCTTTGTAACAAGATCATCAATAAGTACACCTATATATGCCTGAGATCTGTCCAATATTAAAGGTTCTCTGTTTTGTACCTTCATTGCTGCATTTATTCCTGCAACAATTCCCTGGGCAGCGGCTTCTTCATATCCTGAACTTCCGTTTATTTGTCCGGCTGAAAATAAACCGGAAATATTTTTAAACTCTAGTGATAGTTTCAACTGTGTAGCATCTATTCCATCGTATTCTATTGCATATGCACTTCTCATAACCTTAACATTTTCAAGACCAGGAATAGTTCTCATAAATTCTATCTGGACATCCTCAGGAAGACTGCTGGACATTCCCTGAAGATACATTTCTTCTGTATCTAAACCCATTGGTTCAACAAAAACCTGATGATGTTCTTTATCTGAGAATCTTACTACCTTGTCTTCTATTGACGGGCAATATCTTGGACCAATTCCGGTAATATTTCCACTATATAAAGGTGACCTATGAATGTTCTTTTTAATTACTTCATGGGTTTCATTATTTGTATATGTGAGCCAACATGGAACCTGATCCTTTTCAATTTCTTCTGTTTCAAATGAAAAAGGAACAATTACATCATCCCCAGGTTGTTCAGACATTTTTGAAAAATCTAGACTTCTCTTGTTTAATCTTGCAGGAGTACCCGTCTTAAATCTTAAAAGCTCTATACCAAGGTTCTGCAAGCTTTCTGATAATTTATTTGCAGGGAACAAACCATCTGGTCCTCCACTATAACTTACATCACCTATAAATATTTTTCCTTTAAGATATGTTCCTGTTGTAAGAACTATTGCCTTACAGTGAAATATTGCTCCTGTATGAGTTTTTACTCCTGTAACGCAGGTGCCTGTTTCATCAGTTATTATCTCTATAACTTCTGCCTGCCTTATATCGAGGTTTTCTTGAGTTTCAAGAATATGCTTCATTTCCATTTGATAATGTCTTCTATCAACTTGGGCCCTCAAGGAATATACTGCAGGACCTTTTGATGAATTAAGGATTTTTGACTGAATAAATGTCTTATCTGTTGTTTTTCCCATCTGTCCACCTAAAGCATCTATTTCTCTTACCAGATGGCCCTTTGCTGTTCCCCCTATACTTGGATTGCAAGGCATATTTGCTATACTGTCAAGGTTAATTGAAAATACAATAGTGCTACAACCAAGTCTTGCCGCCGCTAGTGCTGCCTCACATCCGGCGTGTCCTGCACCAATAACGGCTATATCATAACTTCCGGCGAAATAATCCATAAGGATTCTTCCTTTCTATATATAATCTGTAATTTTCTTGCGTAATCTTATTTCCCAATACAAAAACGACTGAATATATCATGCATTATAGCTTCATCAATTGATTCCCCTGTAATCTGTCCTATGTTGTCGGCACAATTTTTTATGTCAATGGTTACTAAATCCAGAGGCATTCCCGTATTAAATGAATTCAATGCCTGTTCTACATCCTCAATGGCTCTGTCCACAAGGTATTTGTGTCTGGAATTTGTTAATAAGACTTCATCGTTACCAGATATTCTACCTTTTAAAAACAATTCAGATATTGTTGATTCTAATTCTTCTATTCCACGACCATTTATTACAGAGGCTTCTAAAACTATATTATATTCCTTCAACTTCTGGTGTATTTCATTTAATCTAGTGGTATCAACCATGTCTGTCTTGTTAATTAATACAAGAGCTTTTTTATTCATTATTATTTTTAAAATCTCTGTATCTTCTTCTTGTATTCCTGTTTCTGCAGAAAGTACTACAATTATTAAATCAGCATTTTCTACAGCCTCATAAGCTTTATTTACACCTATTTTTTCAACTACGTCCTGTGTGTTTCTTATACCGGCGGTATCTGTAATTTTAGCCGGAATTCCATTTATATTTATATACTCCTCTACAATGTCTCTTGTTGTTCCTGGAATATCAGTTACAATTGCTTTTGTGCTCCCTGCTAGTTGATTCAATAAAGAGGATTTACCTACATTGGGTTTACCTGCAATTACTATATTTATTCCTTCTCTTAATATCTTTCCTCTATGAAAAGTTTCTGCCAAGGTATAAAGCTCATCTTTTATATTTATAAGATTTTCTAATACCTTTTCTCCTGTTATTTCTTCTATATCATGCTCAGGGTAATCTACAGTTACCTCAATATGAGCCAGCAATCCCACTAAAGTTTCTCTGATTGATTTTAACCTTGATGACAACCTTCCCTCGAGATGATTTACAGCAGCTTTTGAACTTTCAACAGTCTTAGAGTTGATTAAATCTATTATAGCTTCTGCCTGGGATAAATCTATTCTGCCATTCAAAAAAGCGCGTTTAGTAAATTCTCCGGGTTCAGCAGGTCTGACTCCATTTTTAAAAATCAAATCCAGAACACGGTTTATTACAACTATTCCACCATGGCAATGTATTTCTATAACATCTTCCCTTGTAAATGTATTTGGCTTACACATTTTTAGTAATAATACTTCATCAACAATCTCATTTAACTCAGGATTTACTATCTTGCCATATGTTACTGTATGTGACTTAATTTTCTCTATTGTTTTTGAACTTTGGAATATCTTACTTGCTGCATCAAATGCATTTTTTCCGCTTATTCTAATAACACCGATTCCACCTGTTCCGTATGGAGTAGACAGTGCTGCTATTGTATCTTCATTGTACATAAATATTACCTCTTCGCAATATGCCTGTTTTAATGTCTTACCAACGTACAAAATGGTTCAAGGCGCGACCCTGAACCATCTAATATGCAGATTTAAATCTTTGTATTTGTTTTTAATGTAGCTAGAATTAATTATTTCAGAGTAATAACTACTTTTCTCTTTGGTTCCTCACCTGTGCTGTATGTTTCAACATATTTGTGTCCTTGAAGAGATGAATGTATTATTCTTCTCTCATATGGATTCATTGGCTCCAGAGTAATAGGTTTTTTGTATTTAACTACTTTATCAGCCAGTCTATTGGCTAGCTTAATAAGGGTTTCTTCTCTTTTTTGTCTGTAATTTTCAACGTTTAGTATTACTCGTTTATAATCTTCATACTCTTTATTAACAACCAGACTTGTAAGATATTGCAAGGAATCCATTGTTTCCCCTCTACGGCCAATAATTATTCCAATATTATCCCCATTTATATCTACAACTATACTTTCCTCATCTTCTGTAACATTAATATCAGCCTCAACACCCATATTATTAAGTATTGTATACAAAAAATCTGATGCTATGTCACACCTGTTTTTCTCTTCTTTTTCTTTAACTGTCACTCGTATTTTGGCAACTTTAGAGCCTATAATACCAAAAATACCTTTGTTGCCTTCTTCTATAACTTCAATATCGACGTCATCCTGTGTTAATTGTAATTCTTCGAGTGCAGCAGATATAGCCTCCTGGACTGTTTTACCTTTTTTCTCAATACTGTAAGCCATTATTTACTCACTTCCTCCTTTTTTTTAAGGACATACTTATTTACATAGTATTGCTGAACAATAGCAAACACGTTACCTGTAATCCAATATAGAGCAAGACCTGCGGGGAATTGGAAAGAAAATAATAAGGTGATTATAGGAGATACATACATCATGCTATTTCCCATTGGGTTTGCAGCTTTATCTGAAGTCGCCTTAGGCATTGATAAACGCACTGACAGATATGTTGTAAGAGTTGCTATTATAGGTAATAGCAAAAGAACTGCATATTTGGGCTCACTTATAATCTTGTCAAAATGCCATGTAGGAACGTCACCTAAATTAATCCCAAACCCATGGCTTGGGAAAAACATATTTAAGTTTCCAACCTTTTCACCTTCACCGATACTCATAAAGTGTGTTATTGTATTAATTTCGGAGTACGCACTATTCACAGATATCTTTGATGCTTCTGCAAGACTATTTAACTGCTCTGCAGTAAAACCTAACATATACTTAAGTGGTTTTGTAATGGCCTGCCACAATGACAACAATATAGGCATTTGAATAAGCAGAGGCAGACAACCACCTGCGGGATTTATTTTATGTTCCTGATAAAGCTTCATCATTTCCTCGTTTAACTTTGCTTTATCATTTGCATATTTTCTTTGAATTTCCTGAAGTAAAGGCTGAACCTTTTGCATTTCAGCAGATGACTTGTATTGCTTTAAAGTTAATGGTATCATTGCAGATCTAACTATTATTGTAAAAATTATAAGTGCAAGACCATAATTTTCAAAAGCAATAGTTCTATAAATCCAATAAAGGAATTGACCAAGTGGTCTAATTATTACATCAAACATGTTTATCTCCTATATTACATTAGTATCTATTTAACAGGGTCAAACCCTCCAGGATGAAAGGGATGACACTTTAATATTCGTTTTATTGCCAAATATGATCCTTTAATACAACCATATTTAGTTATGGCCTCAATCGCATACTGTGAACATGTCGGATAAAATCTGCATGTAGGCCTCATTTTAAGCGGTGATATAAATTTCTGATAGAATCTGATTAATATTATCAATATTCTTTTAAACAATTGTATTTCTCCTGATCAAATATCTGCAACTTTTTTAGCAGGTATTTGAATTCCTTTAATACAGCCCTAAACGTAGGAACACTTTCTCCGGACCTTGCAGCGATTATAATGTCATAACCATTGGAAATATAGTCTTCAAAATACCGGTAACTCTCTCTGATTAATCTTTTCTTCCTATTTCTGACAACTGCTTTACCTGCTTTTTTGGATACTGATATTCCAATCCTATTAGTGGACTGTTTATTTGGAAGGATATAAACTGTTATATACCTTCCAACATAAAACGATCCTTTATTAAAAACTCTTGCAAACTCGTAATTCTTTTTTAGTGTTACAGCCTTTTTCATAAGATACTGCCTTTACAAATATTAGTTCGTTCGAAGAATAGCAAGTTTTAAAGAAAAAGACCACAAATATGCGGTCTTACGCTGAAAGAACCTTTCTTCCTTTTAATCTGCGTCTTCTTAATACTTTTCTGCCGTTAGAAGTACTCATTCTTTTTCTGAATCCATGTTCCTTCTTTGCATGTCTTTTTTTAGGTTGATATGTTCTTAACATTGGTACACCCCCGATCCATTTTTGTTTATATAAACAGTTGAGTGTTTTCTTTTAAAGACACCAGACCTATTATATATTATGATATTTCAAACTGTCAAGGCTTATTCAAAGCCTTATTTTTATAATAATTTTTCAATTATTTTTTATTAATTTTAAAGAACTATATATGGTACTGCCAAAATATATTTTTTCAACATGTTGTTACTTATTATAAAATATTTACACATCACCCTGTGGATATGTATATTTATTTGGTATGTTTTTGTGGATATCTCTCGTTTTTCTTATTGAATTTTCCACAAAACTCTGATATATTTATTAATGCTTGTTGATAACTTGTGCGTTTTTAATATGCACAGTTGTTAATAACTTTTAATGTAGCAATATATATTTTGCATTTCTCACTCATGATAAAAATTGTACAAGCTTTTTACTCGTAGCTTATTTAACAAATAACGTGCTTATTTATTAATTAATATCATGCACATTTTTTATTATTAATATGTATAACTAAGGTGGGCGAAGGGACATGAACGTGCAACTTAATGAAATATGGAACCGTACTTTGGAATTATTAAAAGGTGAAATGACTGAAATCAGTTTTAATACATGGATTTTAACAATAGAACCTATATCCATTGATTCTAATACAATTACTTTAGGAGTACCTGCTGATTTTAATAAGGGTATTCTTGAATCAAGATACTCATATCTAATAAAAAATGCACTGAGGCAAATAAGTCATAGAGAATATAATATTCATTTTGCTATACCTTCACAGGCACCTGTAAAGCCCGCTGTTCAGGAATATACTGAAGACTCTAATATGTCTTTCTTAAATCCTAAATATACATTTGATACATTTGTAATCGGAAATGGAAATAGATTTGCTCATGCTGCTTCCTTAGCCGTTGCAGAAGCACCTGCTAAGGCATATAATCCTCTTTTTCTTTATGGAGGAGTTGGTCTTGGAAAAACACATTTAATGCATGCCATCGGACATTTTGTTTTAAGTCAGAATCCTGCATTAAAAGTTTTATATGTTTCTTCTGAAAAATTTACAAATGAACTTATAAATGCAATAAGAGATGATAAAAATGAAGAATTCAGATATAAGTATAGAAATATTGATGTTTTGCTTATTGATGATATTCAGTTTATAGGCGGAAAAGAAAGAACAGAAGAAGAATTTTTCCATACTTTTAATGCATTATATGAGGCTAATAAACAAATAATTATATCCAGTGATAAACCTCCAAAGGAAATTCCTACACTTGAAGATAGGCTTAGATCCAGATTCGAGTGGGGATTGATAGCTGATATAGCTCCACCTGATCTCGAAACTAGAATCGCCATACTAAGGAAAAAGGCTCAACTGGAAAATTTGGATGTGCCTGATGACGTTATGGTTTTCATTGCAGATAAGGTTGGTTCAAATATACGTGAACTTGAAGGTGCTTTAAATCGAGTTATTGCATATTCAACTCTAACTGAAAATGTAATAAATGTTGATATGGCGGTAGAAGCTCTTAAAGATATGCTTAATAACAGTAAGGCAGTAATTATAAATTCTAAAACAATACAAGAAGCGGTCTCCAGATACTTTCATCTTAAAACTGATGAGCTTAAATCAAAAAAGAGATCAAGAGACGTTTCTTTTCCACGTCAAATAGCGATGCATCTCTGTCGTGAGATGACAGATATGTCTCTCCCTAAAATTGGAGATGAATTCGGTGGCCGTGATCATACGACTGTTATACACGCATGCGAAAAGATCAGTCACGATCTTGAACATAGTGCGGAATTAAGAAGAACAGTAGAAGATATAAAGAAAAATATAACTGGGGGTTAATTCTCAATTTTTATAAAAGTTATACACAGTTTATGTTGATTTGGTGATCAAAATCTGTGTATAACTTAGAGTTTTGGATAAACTTAAAGTTTTGTTGAAAAAAAGTATCAATTGGTCAACATTTTATTAACAGCAACAAGCTGTTGGTATAACTAAATTACAAAAGTTATACACAGATTTAACATCCCCTACTACTATTATTACTGTTTTTATATTTTTATTATATTTAAAAAAACGGAGGCACCTAGATGAAAGTTATATGCTCTAAAGAAAATTTACTAAACGGAATTAATATAGTTCAAAAAGCAGTTTCAACAAAAACAACTTTACCAATACTTGAAGGAATATTACTTAATGCTGAGGATAAATTTAAGTTAACCGGAAATGACCTAGAAATAGGTATAGAGTGTTACGTTGAAGCAGATATAAGAAGTACGGGTTCAATTGTTATAAATTCTAAAATATTTGGAGATATTGTAAGGAGATTACCTGATTCAGAAGTACTTATTGAAGTTACATCAAATAATCTGGTAGTTGTCGAATGTGAAAATTCACATTTTGAGATAAAAGGAATAAATCCATCAGGATATCCTTCATTGCCTGTTGTGGAAAAAGAAAATATTCTATCATTGACACAAGGTGATTTAAAAGATATGATCAGACAAACTGTGTTTGCGGTGGGTTCTGACGAAAATAGACCTGTGTTGACAGGATCTCTGATTGAAGTAAAAGATAAAGAATTGGTTATTGTTTCAATAGATGGATTTAGGCTAGCTTTGAGAAGAAAGATTTTAGAAAGTGATATTAATGATTTTAGTGTTATTGTACCTGGAAAAACCTTAAATGAAATTTCTAAAATTCTTCAGCCTACTGATGATGAAGTTTCTGTTTACAGCTCTAATAATCAGGTTGTATTCGATGCTAAGTCATGGAGAATAGTTTCTCGCCTTATTGAAGGTAAATTTTTAAATTATAATAGCTTGCTCAACAAAGATTTTGAAACAAAAGTAATTATTAATATAAAAGAATTTCAGTCAAGTTTGGAAAGAGCTTCACTTATTTCTATGAACGATAAAAATAGTCCTGTAAAGCTCTTTATAGGCAATGATAAAATTGTAATTACTTCAAATGCGGATCTTGGAAATGTCCGTGAAGAAGTTAAAGCAGAAATAGAAGGTAATAATCTGGAAATAGGATATAATCCTGCTTTTTTAATTGATGCGTTAAAGGCAATTGATGAAGAGAGAGCGTCTGTATATTTTATTACTACAAATGCACCTTGTACTTTAAGGCCACTTATAGAAAGCAATAACGATTTTGCATATTTGATACAAGCTGTAAGAATATAAATATACAAAGAATTTTGGAGGCTTTATGGAAGACGTAGGAATTAATACTGAGTTTATTAAGCTTGATCAATTTTTAAAATGGGTTGGTGCATGTGATAATGGTGCCATGGCTAAGGGCTTTATAATCGACGGTTTTGTCAAGGTTAATGGTAACGTTGAATATCAACGTGGAAAAAAGCTCAGAAACGGTGATATTGTAGAATTCGATCAAAAACAATACAAAATAATTCAAAATAGTTAAATGAGGTAATGCATTGATTGTCAAAAGCTTGGTTTTAGAGAATTATAGAAACCATACAAATACAAGAATTGTATTTTCTGATCGTTTTAATATTATTTATGGTGATAATGGCCAAGGTAAAACAAATATCCTTGAAGCCATTTATTTATGTGCTTCCGGGCGTTCACACAGAACATCTAAGGATTCTGAATTAATAAAATTCGGTTGTAATAAATTCAGTATTACTGCTCATATTTTAAATTCTAGCAGCTTAGATAAAGATATTGAAATTGAATATTATGATAACCAAAAAAAGCAAATAAAAATAAACGAAATTCCTATAAAAAAAATCGGTGCACTTATGGGGAATCTCTATGCGGTATTGTTTTCCCCTGAAGATTTATTTATAGTGAAACAAGGACCTACTGAAAGAAGAAGGTTTGTTGATATAACCCTTAGTCAAATCAAGCCTTCCTATTTTTATAATTTGCAACAACTAACTAAGATTCTAAAACAACGAAATACACTTCTTAAAAATATCAATGCAAACCCAAAATTAATGGATACTATTGATATCTGGAATATTAGACTTGCCGAGGTTGCATCGTCAATTATTATTGCAAGAAGGACTTTTTCAAAAATGCTTTCTAGTTTGGCTGAAAGTCAACATAATTATCTTACTGATAAAAGTGAAAAAATTTCATTTGACTATAAGTGCAGCTTTCAAATTACTGAAAATAATGAAAAAGAACAGATTCAGAATCAATACATAAAAAATCTTGAAAAAAGTCTTTCACGGGATATAATTCTTGGTTATACTACAATAGGTCCACATAGAGACGATTATGATATTCTAGTGAATGGTAAAAGTCTTAAGTTATATGGCTCACAAGGTCAGCAAAGGTCAGCAGTTTTATCGTTAAAAATTGCTGAGATTGAATTAGTAAAAAAAGAGACAAATCAGTATCCAGTTTTGCTTTTAGATGATGTAATGTCTGAATTAGATAACAATAGGCAAAAATATCTTATGGAAAGCATAAAAGAAGTACAGACTTTTATTACATGTACAAGTATAGAACATTTTGATAATTTATTATCCGGCAAAAGTAATTTTTATAAAGTTGTCGGAGGAAATATTCAGAATAGTTTATAAATTTGCAATAAATAAGTTAATAATGTAAAATTGGGTTTAGAGATTTATGGAGGATTTAAAGTATGTTTTTGCATATAGGCGGAGATGTTGTTATTCCTATAAAAAATGTAATAGCTATTATGGATATAGATACGACTACTATTTCTAAAGATACAAGAGAATTTCTTAAAGTAGCTGAAGAAGAAGGTTTTGTAATGAGTATATCTGAGGATTTACCAAAATCATTTATTATTACTGAAACTGATAAAAAAAGTAAGATTTATTTATCTCCAATATCATCAGTTACATTGCAGAAAAGATCAAAATATATAACTGAAATTTCAAATATTTAATTGAATGTTGAAAGGAAGTATACAAGATACTATGAATGATTTTAACAATGCTTCATCTTATGATGAGAGTCAGATTCAGGTACTGGAAGGGTTGGAAGCTGTACGTAAGAGACCTGGAATGTATATAGGAAGTACCTCAAGTAGAGGATTACATCATTTAGTTTATGAAATAGTTGCGAATAGTGTTGATGAAGCACTTGCCGGAAGGTGTGATACAATTGAAGTAATTGTTCACAAAGATAATTCTATTACTGTAACTGATAACGGAAGTGGTATTCCTGTTGGAATTCACCCTAAAATGGGTATTCCAACCCTTGAAGTAGTACATACAATACTTCATGCTGGTGGGAAATTTGGAAGTGGGGCATATAGTGTTTCAGGAGGACTTCATGGAGTTGGAGCCTCTGTTGTTAATGCGTTATCTGAGTGGATGGAGGTCGAAGTAAAAAGAGAAGGGCATATTTATAGACAGAAATATACCCGTGGAAAACCTATTACATCTGTTGAAATTGTGGGAGAAACAGAAGAAAGCGGAACTATATCTACCTTTAAGCCTGATCCTGAAATATTTGAAGATGTTGTTTTTGATTTTGATGTTATGATAACTAGATATAGAGAAATGGCATTTTTAAATAAGGGTATCAAGATTAAACTTATTGACGAACGTCCTGAAGAAAAAATTGAAAAGAATCTGCATTATGAAGGTGGAATTATTTCTTTTGTTGAGTATCTGAATAAATCAAAAGAACCTTTGCATAATGAAGTTATTTATTTTGAAGGATTCAGAGATGCAAATATAGTTGAAGTAGCAATGCAGTATAATGATAATTATAATGAAACCGTTTTTAGTTATGCAAATAATATTGCAACAACTGAGGGTGGAACCCATTTAACTGGATTTAGGACCGCTATTACAAAAGTATTGAATGATTATGCAAGAAAGTTTAATATTTTAAAAGAAAATGATAAAAATCTATCTGGTGAAGATGTAAGAGAAGGATTAACAGCTGTAATTAGTGTTAAACTTCCTGAACCTCAGTTTGAAGGACAAACAAAAACAAAACTAGGAAATAGTGAAATTAGGACTCTAGTAGAAAATGTAGTCAGTGATAAATTAATGATATTCCTAGAAGAAAATCCTTCTGTTGCAAAGACAATTTTGGATAAGTCATTGACAGCAGCTAGAGCAAGAGAAGCCGCAAGAAAAGCAAGAGAATTAACCAGAAGAAAAAGTGCAATGGATTCAAGTACATTGCCGGGAAAACTGGCGGATTGTTCTGAAAAGGATCCTACAAAAACTGAAATATTTATTGTTGAGGGTGATTCTGCCGGTGGATCTGCAAAACAGGGAAGAGATAGAAGAATACAGGCAATACTTCCTTTGTGGGGCAAAATGCTTAATGTTGAAAAGTCAAGATTGGACAAGGTTTTTGATAATGAAAAATTATCACCTGTAATTATTGCTCTTGGTGCTGGTATAGGAGATGACTTTGATACATCCAAATTGAGATATGATAAAATAATAATTATGGCTGATGCAGATGTTGATGGTTCTCATATAAGAATGTTATTACTTACATTTTTCTTTAGATATATGAGACCATTAGTTGAACAAGGACATGTATATATTGCCATGCCTCCTTTGTTTAAAGTTTATAAGGGAAAAGAAGAATATTACGCATATGATGAAAGACAGGTAAATAAGATTTTTGAGGAACGCGGATGGAGAAAAGAGGATCCAAACGTTAATATACAGAGATTCAAAGGTCTTGGAGAAATGAATCCTGAGCAATTATGGGAAACTACTATGAACCCAGAAACACGTACAATTATAAAGGTTGATGTACAAGATGCTATATCAGCGGATGAAGTATTCAGTATGTTCATGGGAGAAAAGGTTGAACCAAGAAAAGAATATATTCATATGCATGCAAAGGATGTAACTAATTTGGATATATAATAAAAGTTTTACTATAAGAAGAGCTGTTGTTTATTGAATAAATTTATTCAGTGGCAACGGTTCTTTTTTTATAATGTAATTTGCATGATTTTATAATAAATTATAGCTTATTATATATTGACTAAATGTTTCACGTGAAACAAAAAAATATTATATCCATAAAAAATGTAAAATGTTTCACGTGAAACATTTTACATTTTAATTATATTCTTTGTAATATCATATGCCATGTGATATAATTTTCAATTAGAGAGTAAAAGGACACCTATTAAGGTGTTTTGTTAATTATATGGTAAATAAGGCTCAATAAGGAGTGAGGTATTTTTGGCAAAAATAATAGCCATTGCTAACCAAAAGGGTGGAGTAGGGAAAACGACAACTGCTGTAAATTTAAGTTCATGCCTGGCATACAAAGGCAAAAAAGTTTTAGTTATTGATATAGACCCTCAAGGAAATACAACTAGTGGACTTGGAGTGGATAAAAAAAATATAAAAAATTCGGTTTATGATGTTATTATTAATGATGAACCAATTGAAAACACGCTATTGCAGACATGCGTTGATAATCTAATAATATGTCCTTCAAATATACAACTTGCAGGAGCAGAAGTTGAATTAGTATCAATGATTTCAAGAGAAAACAGGCTAAAATCAGCATTGTATTACATACGAAAAGAATTTGATTTTATAATAATTGATTGTCCTCCTTCCCTGGGACTGCTTACTTTAAATTCCCTCACTGCTTCCGATACAATTCTTGTTCCAATACAATGTGAATATTATGCATTGGAAGGCTTAAGTCAACTAATGAATACTGTAAAACTTGTACAGAAACATTTGAATCCCCAGCTTGAAGTTGAGGGTGTTGTTCTGACAATGTTTGACGCACGTACTAATTTGTCAATACAAGTTGTAGAAGAAGTCAAAAAATATTTTAGCAACAAGGTGTACAGAACTATAATTCCAAGAAACGTTAGACTAAGTGAAGCACCAAGTTATGGTCTTCCAATAATTTTGTATGATGCAAAATCAAAGGGTGCCGAGTGTTACATAGATTTGGCGGAAGAAGTTATTGAGTATGCTGAAGAGGTGGTATAAAACTTATGATAAAAAAAGGTCTGGGTAAGGGAC
This sequence comes from Ruminiclostridium josui JCM 17888, assembly GCF_000526495.1. Taxonomy (NCBI): domain Bacteria; kingdom Bacillati; phylum Bacillota; class Clostridia; order Eubacteriales; family Oscillospiraceae; genus Ruminiclostridium; species Ruminiclostridium josui. Next base: position 1,809,021 of record NZ_JAGE01000001.1, read on the forward strand.
TTGGGGCATTAATCTCCAATGAGGCTTTAGAAGAAGATTCGGGCATATTACAAGTACGAATAAATGAATTGGAGCCTAATATTGGACAGCCACGTAAAAATTTTGATGATGAAAAGTTAATACAACTTGCTGAATCTATTAAACAACATGGAATAATTCAACCGATAATTGTAAAAAAAGAAGATAGTACATATACAATTATTGCAGGTGAAAGAAGGTGGAGAGCTGCCAAATTAGCAGGTTTGTCTGAGGTACCGGTAATTGTTAAGAATTTTTCCAATAAACAGACTATGGAAGTTGCACTTATTGAAAATCTTCAAAGGGAAGATTTAAATCCAATTGAAGAAGCAGAAGCTTTTCTTCATTTAATGGATGAGTATAATTTGACTCAAGAGCAAATTGCTGCGACTATTGGAAAGAGCAGGCCGGCTATAGCAAATTCTTTGAGGTTGCTTGGATTATCAAATGAAGTAAGAAAATATATTATTAGCGGTGAGCTAACCAGTGGCCATGCAAGAACATTAGTAATTCTTCAAGATAAAGAATTGCAGAAGAAAGCTGCCGAATTTATAATTGAAAATAAATTAAGCGTGAGAGAAACAGAAAATTACGTAAAGAAACTCTGTAAAGGAGATAATAAAGGTAGAAAAAAAACAGAAGTAAGCAGCCCTGAATTGATTGAAGTAGAAAATAGACTAAAAAATATACTGGGTACAAAAGTAAAACTACAATCAAAAAATAATAAAGGTAAAATTACAATAGAATACTATTCTAATGATGAATTAGAAAGACTGTTAGATTTTTTTTACAAGGCTTAAAAAGTGAGCTTTTAAAATCGATTTTAAGGCGTTTTTTAAAGGTAAGGAAGGATATTATATTCCTTAAACAGAAAAATGCTTTAAACAAAAAATAAAGCTGTAAATCATAAATTTTAATGATAATTGATTACATGGAGTGGGAATTTACGAGGGAGCATGTTAAGATGAGTGATTTTTTGACAAATATATTAAATATGCAATTTGAGATATTAGTGCTTTTTGGAATTTGTTTTATTTTTATAATAATTAATTGTTTTATGCTCATAGCGAATATAAAGAAGACAAATAATCTTAAAATTAAATATAAAAAGTTTATGAATGGGTTAAGCGATAGAAATATTGAAGAACTTTTGGAAACATGTTTAAATACTACAAATTCTGTAAGTAGCAAAAATAAAGAAATTGAACTCAAGATTAATAACATAGAAAGAAGATTGCTTCAATGTATACAAAAGGTGGGAATAGTGAGATTTAATGCTTTTGATAATGTTGGCAGTGATTTAAGTTTTGCTGTTGCACTTTTAGATAATAATGATTCAGGTGTAGTTATAAGTGGAATATACGCCAGAGAAAGTTCTTCAACTTATTCAAAACCCGTTGTGTCCGGAAAATCAAAATATACTTTATCAGCAGAAGAGATACAAGCCATTGATATAGCAAAGAAAACAAGTATTGAAAGAAGTTATGTGGATTAACCAATTTTAATTAATGTTTCTGGTAATAAAATGGAGGCCCTTTAACATGAATATTCATTTTCATAGCAATAAAGAAATCAAAAGTGAAAAAAAACAGATATGGATGTATGCTGTAATTTTATTTACAGGTGCATTTATTATACTTTTATTAACAGCATACAGTCAGGTAAAGTTTCAGAATAATATCAGTGAATACCAGAATAAATTATCTTCACAGGAAAAAGCAAAACTTACTGCAGTAACAGACTTAAAATCTGCTTTAAAGGAAAATGAAAGACTTAATAAGGAATTAGAATCATTAAGGAATAAATTAGTAGAATCAGAGCAGGAAATTGCTACACAGAATGCAAAAACAACTGATATGGAGTCAAAATTTAATAGTATGGTAAGTGCAACAGATGCACTTGTTAGGGCTATGGATTACTATAACCAGAAAGATTATGTAAATTCAGCTGTTATTCTTAAATATGATGTTAAGCTTGAATATTTAAGTACACAGGGATTAAATACCTATAATGATTTAATTGAAAAGTGTTATGGTAAAGCGTCATTACAGTTTTATAGAGATGGATACAAGAATTATAAAAATAAAAACTATGCAGGAGCTATAATTAATTTGAACCGTGCAATTGATTTCTCAAAAAAGAATGAATATTACATTGATGACGCATACTATTATTTAGCTGCATCATATTATAAGAGTTCAAATTATAATGATGCTAAAAGAATAATAAGTGCATTCCAGACTGATTGTCCTAAAAGTGAATTTACTAAAAATATGAGAAATCTATTGGAAAAGATGGGGTAAAACAGCGGTGGAATAAATTACTTTATAAAAGTTTGTTTTATTATAAAGTAAGGTGTTGACAAAAGTAAAAAATCATTGTAAAATAAAACACGTCGCTTGACAAAACCAACATGGAGAGATGGTCGAGTTGGTTTAAGGCACCGGTCTTGAAAACCGGCGTAGGTGTGAGCCTACCGTGAGTTCGAATCTCACTCTCTCCGCCAAATAAATATGAGCTGGCCTAAAGCCAGCTCAAGTTTAATGGAGAAGTACCCAAGTAGGTCGAAGGGGACGGTTTGCTAAACCGTTAGTCTGGGCAACTGGAGCAAGGGTTCGAATCCCTTCTTCTCCGCCAAAATTTGTGTGAAAAGCCTGATTTTATCAGGCTTTTCAGCGTTTTATAAACAAAAAAAGGACACTATTTTGAAGTGAAAATTCAAAATTAATGTCCTTTTAGTATTATAAAGAGAAAAGGTACTAAATACCTTACTATATTGCTGCGATTAACTTCTTAACTCCTACTATATTTATCGCTCTCCTTATGTTATAGGCAAGGAAACTAAGCCCCAGCTCTGCTGATGCTTTCTCTTTACCTTTACATAACAGATAGTGTGCTCCGTGATAACATTTAACAGTTCCAAAAGGATGTTCTGAAAGGCACATTCGCTTCGTTGATATATAAAGAAATAAAAAGTATAGATTTTGAGGACAAAATTTTAAATTCGTTGCTTTTTTGGTTTAAATAATCCACAGACAAGATAATATATTAGTCAATTTATTAACATTTATATAGCAATTTGTGAATAAAACATTGTAATTTTCATATTATATGTGAATAAAAAATAGCCATGATTTTTTTGCGTAAACCGTCTCAAAAATCATGGCTATTTAAAAGTAAATTACCTTTTTTTAATCTGGATTTTACTAATCATTAGATAAGAAAGTAAAACAATTATTATTGCAGTTATTACAGTGTTAATATTACTATAGTTATGGTGTTCTATTGAGTAACTGTTATATAAATTAACTATAGATAAAAATGCACCTGCAATAGTTATTGGAACCCCTGAAAATACATTGTTGAATGTAGTTACATTGTAACGTGCCAATCTGTATGCACCTGCAATAGGAAATAACACTGCAAGTAAATATCCAAGTACTGCTAAATCAAAGAAACTTATCTTCCAGGCAATTATTATTGGTGCTACACCAAAAGAAATTAAGTCTGAAAGCGAATCTAATTCTTTACCAAGTTCACTTGTACTATCCAACATTCTTGCCACCTTACCGTCAAATCTGTCTGTTAATGCAGCAACCATAACTAACAGTGATGCTTGTATTAAGTCATTTTTTATTGCAAATAGCAATGCAATAATTCCAAGCGAGAGATTAATAAATGTCAGGAGGTTAGGCAAAGAATGCTTTATTGTATTTTTCAAATGATCCACCCTCTACTTTAATAATTATTATGCCAAACCGGTTAATTCCTATTTTATAATTACATAAACGTAAAATATATATGATTTACATATATTATAGATTATAATTAATATTATAAAAATTAACAAGCTAATTAATTATGCATAATCTATTATACGAATTAAAGTTGGATAAGTATGATTAACATTAGTCTATTAATATTAAAAGAGGATGGATGATATATTATAATGAACAATTTTAAGTATATTTTTTTTGATCTTGATGGAACACTTATTGATACTGTCCCTTTGATTCTTGATTCCTTTAACTACACATTTATTCATCATTTTGGTGAAACACGTCCGGAAGAAGAGACAATTAGCTATATTGGTATGCCATTAATCAATCATTTGAAAGATTTGTATCCTGGACATGAGGAAGAGCTTGCAAAGACATATAGGGAATATAATGAGAAAAGACATGACAGATGTATTGGAATTTTTATTGGGATTTTTGAGACAATAAAAATCCTTTATGAAAAAGGAATTATTATGGGAGTTGTAACTTCAAAAAGGCGTGAATTGGCACTTAGAGGATTAAAACTATTTAATCTTGATAAATTTTTTGAATTTGTTAATGGCTCGGAGGATTCTAAAAAACATAAACCAGATGGTGATCCTTTAATTGTTGCTATGAATAAAATCGGTGTTACAAACAAAGATGAAGTTTTATATGTAGGAGACAGTCCGTTGGATATATTATGTGCAAAAAATGCAGGAGTCAGAAGTGCTGCTGTGGCATGGACCTATAGTCCAAGGCAGGATCTTGAAAAGGTTCAGCCGGATTTATTTATTGAGTGTCCAGCTGATTTATTAAAATATGTATAAATCTGTATAATCGAAGGTAGTTTGAGTAAATATAAAACTACTTGATTATACAGGAGTGGTTTTATGGCTAAAACAGTGGTAGCTATATTTGAGGATTATGGAAACGCTGAAAAAGCTGCGTATGAAATCCGTGAAAAGGGACTTAGGACTGATAATATATCTATAATAACTAAAACAGGAAGTAATATAAACAGTTATAAGCCCATATATGATGGAAGTATCAAAATAAGCGAAAAAGATAGTAATCCTTTTATAAGGCCTGGTAGTTTGAGTGTAAGAATTTCTGATGGTATAGTGACTGGAGGCATTATTGGAGGCATGTTAGGCATACTTATTGGCGGGGTAAGTATGTTTATTCAAAACTTGGAATTTGTTGCAGCTATGGGGCCAATAGGTGGTCTATTTATAGGTTTAGTTGCAGGAGGAGTAATAGGCGGATTCATAGATTTTGAAATTCCTAGAAATAAAAAGAAGGAGTTTGAGAAATTTATTTCAAATGGAAATACTCTCCTTAGTATGATGACAGATGAAGAGCGTTCTGAAGATATTTTAGAAATATTAAGAAATAATGGTGCACTAATGGTTGAAAAATACTAGTAGCGAATATTTCCCAATTTGCATAAATAGTATTATAATGTGTCAATCATTATAATACTATAATGTTTTAAGGAGTTTAATTATGGAAATATCGCTTAATAAATCATTAAACAATGTTGTAAAAACATCAGAAGCGAAGGCATTGGCCAAAGAGAAGGTTATTCTCCTAAAAGAAATAGAAAAGGTAAAATGTGAATTACAAAAAGCCTACAAGAATTTTGATTATGTAAATGATTCATTAATGGTTGACTACTATACATACCAGATAAAGGCCTATGAAACAATGTTTGAATTTCTCATAAAGAAGGCAAAAGCCATGGGAATTAATGAATTGTAAAGATACATGATAAGGATTTTATTCCATAGTGAATAAAGTCCTTTTTTATTTTTGAAGAATATTTAAATGTTATAGTTAATATATTTCTTATAGCAGGGACAAACCTTTTGTAGAAAGGGGCCGTACTATGAATGTAAGAAAAATTGTTAAAAAACTTTTGATAAATATAATTCTTGCTGTTGTTTTATTAATAATTATTAATTTTATTGGTTCATATTTTAATTTTAGAATAGCATTAAATGTATACTCTGCTTTAATAGTTGGAGTTTTGGGAGTTCCCGGTTTAATACTTCTTGTTTTTTTAAAGTTTATGGTATAGAACGCTAAAGTACAATATATTCCTATAATAAACAATTTTTAACAACACATTATGCTGTATTTTGTACATTATGTAAAGTTAGATGTTTAACCATAGTTAAAAAACATAACTAAAAAGTTTATGTTTTTTATGTGTATTTTCAAGGGTTTTTATAAAAAATGTTGTATACAAAGAACAAAACAAAGGCTGTACAACCTTTACAAATGGGCAAAAAAATGATAGAATATGTCGTTGAATAGTGTTTTAGTTATTAAGGAGGTAAGTTAAAATGTCAAGACATAAACAATCGATGGATGGCAATACAGCTGCCGCACACGTATCATATGCGTTTACTGATGTTGCTGCTATTTACCCAATCACACCTTCAAGTCCAATGGCTGATTCTGTTGACCAATGGTCTGCTGCTGGTAGAAAAAATATTTTTGGTAGTCAGGTTAAAGTTGTTGAACTTCAGTCTGAAGCAGGAGCTGCGGGAACTGTTCATGGTTCTTTGGCTGCAGGTGCTCTTACAACAACATTCACAGCTTCACAAGGTCTTCTTTTGATGATTCCTAACATGTACAAAATCGCAGGTGAATTACTTCCTAGTGTATTCCACGTTTCTGCACGTACAGTTTCTACACATGCATTAAATATCTTTGGCGATCATAGTGACGTATATGCTTGTCGTCAAACAGGTTTTGCAATGTTAGCTGAATCAAATCCACAGGAAGTAATGGATTTAAGTGCAGTTGCACATCTTGCAACAATTGAGGGTAGAGTTCCTTTTATAAACTTCTTTGATGGTTTCCGTACATCTCACGAAGTTCAAAAAATTGAGACATGGGATTATGAAGACTTAAAAGAAATGTGCAACATGGATGCTATAAAAGCTTTCCGTGAGCATGCATTGAATCCTGAAAAGCCAGCAATGCGTGGTTCACATGAAAATGGAGATATATTCTTCCAGCATCGTGAAGCATGTAACACTACATATGATAAATTACCTGCTATTGTTGAAAAATACATGGCTAAGGTAAACGCTAAACTCGGTACAAACTATGATTTATTTAACTACTACGGAGCACCAGATGCTGATCGTGTTATAGTGGCTATGGGTTCATTCTGCGATGTAGCTGAAGAAGTTATAGATTACTTAACTGCTGCAGGCGAAAAAGTTGGTCTTATCAAGGTTCGTTTGTATCGTCCTTGGGTGTCCAGCAGCTTGCTAAAGGTTCTTCCAAAGACAGTTAAGAAAATAGCTGTTCTTGACCGTACAAAAGAACCTGGAGCACTTGGTGAACCATTGTATCTTGATGTTGCCTCAACTCTTCGTGAAGCAGGACTTAATGATATAATCGTAACCAATGGCCGTTATGGTTTAGGTTCAAAGGATACTCCTCCATCTTCAGTATTTGCAGTATTTACTGAATTGAAAAAGGATTCTCCTAAGGCGCGCTTTACATTAGGTATTGTGGATGATGTTACACATTTAAGCTTACCTGAAATCAAACCAGCTCCTATAACTGCAGCAGCAGGTACTGTTGAATGTAAGTTCTGGGGTCTCGGCGGAGACGGAACTGTTGGTGCTAACAAGAATTCAACTAAAATTATCGGTGACCACACTGATAAATATATTCAGGCATATTTCCAATATGACTCAAAGAAAACAGGTGGTGTAACTATTTCTCACCTTAGATTTGGTGACAAACCAATCAAGAGTTCATATTACATAAATCAGGCTGACTTTGTTGCATGTCATAATCCATCATATGTTGTTAAGGGATTCAAGATGGTTCAAGATGTTAAGCCAGGCGGAATCTTTATGATTAACTGTCAGTGGTCTGATGAAGAATTAGCTACTAAATTGAACGCTGCTGCAAAGAAATATATTGCAGATAACAATATTCAGTTATATACAATTAATGCTATAGATAAGGCAATGGAAATTGGTATGGGTAAACGTACCAATACTATCCTTCAAGCAGCATTCTTTAAGTTGGCAAATGTAATGCCAATTGATGAAGCTATTAAATTAATGAAAGAAGCTGCTAAGAAATCTTACGGCAAGAAGGGTGACGCTATTGTAGAAATGAACTACAAAGCTATTGATGCAGGTGTAAGTGCACTTCATAAAGTTGAAGTTCCTGCTTCATGGTCAAATCCTGAAGCTGATCCTGCAGAGCCTGAACTCACAGGTCGTCCTGAAGTAGTAAGTATGGTTAAGAATCTGCTTAACCCAATTGCATTAATGGATGGTGACAGTCTTCCAGTATCTGCATTTGCTGATATTGCTGACGGACAATTTGAACAGGGTGCCTCTGCATATGAAAAGCGTGGTACTGCTGTATTAGTTCCTGAATGGGATGCAAGCTTATGCTTACAGTGTAACAGCTGTGCATTTGTATGTTCACATGCAACTATTCGTCCATTTATGCTAAGTGAAGATGAAATAAAGGCAGCTCCTGCTAATATTAAATTAGCTGATACTAAGCCAAAAGCAAGTGAATATAAGTTTACTATGAGCGTATCTCCTTTGGATTGTATGGGTTGTGGTGAATGTATCACTGTATGTCCTGTTAAGGAAAAGGCTATCAAGATGGTACCTCAGGAATCACAGGCTGCAGAACAGCCAGTATTCGATTATCTGGTTGCAAACGTTGGAAAGAAACCAGGAATGCCTGCTGATACTACTGTTAAGGGTTCACAGTTCAATCAGCCACTTCTTGAATTCTCAGGAAGTTGTGCAGGATGTGCTGAAACATCATATGCTCGTTTGGTAACTCAATTGTTTGGTGAGCAAATGTATATTTCAAATGCTACAGGATGTTCTTCAATATGGGGAGGTCCTGCTGCTACTAGCCCATATACAGTAAACAAGGATTCAAAAATGGGTCCGGCTTGGGCAAACTCATTGTTTGAAGATAATGCTGAGCATGGTTACGGTATGCACCTTGGACAAAAGGTTCTTCGTGATCAGGCAATAGCTATGGTTGAACAGCTTGCTGCATCAGATAAAGCTTCTGATGAATTGAAGGCTGCAATTGCTAAATTCATTGAGACAAAGGATATGACAAGAGAAAACACACCTGCAACTAAAGCATTGGTAGCAGAACTCGAAAAAGCTGCTGCTGCAGGATGTGAACTTTCCAAGGAAATACTTGAAAAGAAACAATACCTCTCTAAGAAATCCATATGGATTTTTGGTGGAGACGGATGGGCATATGACATCGGATTTGGTGGTCTTGACCATGTAATTGCATCTGGAGAAAATGTAAACATTATGGTATTTGATACTGAAATGTACTCAAATACAGGCGGACAGTTGTCAAAAGCATCAAACATCGGTGAAGTTTGTCAGTTTGCTGCAGCTGGTAAGGATATCGGTAAGAAGAGTCTTGCTGAAATAGCTATGAGCTATGGTTACGTATATGTAGCACAGATTGCTCTTGGTGCTAATCCAAATCAGACAATTAAAGTAATTAATGAAGCAGAAGCATATAACGGACCATCATTGATTATCTGCTATGCTCCTTGTGAACTCCACGGAGTTAAGGGTGGTATGAACCATTGTCAGGATGAAATGAAGAAGGCTGTTGCTTCTGGTTACTGGAATCTCTTCTCCTTCAACCCTGCTTTAAAAGCAGAAGGAAAGAATCCATTTACTTTGACATCTAAGCCAGGTGACGGAACATATCAAGAGTTCCTCAATAACGAAACACGTTATACTCGTTTACAGCGTGCATTCCCTGAACGTGCGGAAAAACTCTTCCAAGAATCAGAGAAAGCTGCTAAGGAACGTTATGAACATTTATTAAAGTTGGTAGAACTTTATAAATAATATATTATAATAATTAAAACCCTGCAGGATTTTAAGTCCTGTGGGGTTTTTACTTTTTATATTTGGTTGTATGAATATTGTGTAATAAGATAACACTTTTACAATGGGGTGAAAGAGTTATATGAAAAGAAAATATGCAATAGCTGTTACAACCTTGATTGTGATAACTACAATAATTAAACTTATACTTATTTTTATATATCCGGAAAAAATGTCAGTTCACAGTGATGATATAAATTATTATATGAGCGCTGTTTACTTTTTAAAGACAGGAGTTCTTACATACAGAACTTTTAATGAGCCTACGGTTTTTATAATGCCTTTATACCCGATTTTTCTTAGTGGGGTACTAAAGATATTAGGAATAGGTTTTTGGGGACTCCAGGCTGTCAGAATAATTCAAATAGGGCTTTCTGCCCTCAGTATTCTTTTTGTGTACTTAACAGCTAAAAATTTATTTAATAAAAAGGCAGGATTGATATCAGCAGTAATATTTTCTTTTTATCCTCCTAATCTGGTAACACCAGGATATATTCTTACAGAGTGTCTGTTTACTTTTATTCTATTGGCTTTAATATATTTTTCTTTTAAATATGCTGATAATCTTAGCAATTCAAAGGCTGTAATTATAAGTTTACTCTGGATAATTGGAGTTTTTTGCAGACCAACTTTATTGTTTTATTTGTGTTTCTACCTGTTTTATATTTTTATTAATAAATATTATAAACTTTCTCAATGTATTAAGTTTGGTATTACAATGGCACTAATATTTATAGTGTTTGCTCTTCCCTGGTGGGCAAGAAACTATAATGAATATAATATGTTTATTCCTTTAACGGCGTCAAGCGGTAATCCACTTCTGCAGGGCACATATGTTAACTACATTCAAACTCCTGAAAATACAACAAATTATGAGATTGGAAAAACAGCTCTGGAGACAGATAGTATAGAAAGGAAAGTAGCATTTAAAAGAATTCGGGAGGGCTTTAAAAATTATTTTTTTAAGTACTTATACTGGTATACACTAGGAAAGACATTTTATTTTTGGGCATTTCCTTTTTATTGGAATGATGTACTTGGTATCAGTTATTGGCTGGCGGTAATTTACCACATATTTATCGTTATTACTGCTATTTATGGAGTTGTTAAAGGGATTAAAGACAGTATTTTTATGAAAAGTAGTCTCATTATATTTATTGCATTATATTTTAATTTTTTACACTGTATATACATGTCCTTTGACCGATACGCATACCCAATTATGGGAATTATTTGTATTTATTGTGGAAAAGCATTTGTAAGCGGTAAAAAGTTAAAAAGTAAGTTTTAATTCTACAAGTCCCTCATTTTTCATATAATTTAGTATCACATTTTGATTAATAGTCATCTTATGCTGTAAAGATAGTGTTATTAAATTAAAAGTGTACACGCTGTTAAAGTTTGCACTAAAGGCAAAAAACAGCTCTTGGAGGGCATTATGAATGAATTTGAGAAGGAACTGCAATTAAATTACAACCTAAAAATTAAAAATATTAATAACTTCAGAGATATGTTTCTGGCTGATACGGATAACGGTAGGAAACTCGTAAAAATATCATCAGTTAGACCAGAAAGAATTAATTTCATAGGAGAAGTAAAAGAACATTTGTTTAATAACGGTTTTATACATATTGACAGAAGTATTCCTACTGTTAAAGGTAGCTATAGTATCCAGTTTAACGACCAGACCGTTTATATGACCGAGTATATAGAAGGAAGGGAATGTAATCTTGACAGCAGAGAGGAAACAACAGGCTGTGCAGGATTGCTTGCTAAAATGCACAAGGCTTCTTATGGGTTTGTGTGCTCTGAAAACAGCAATGGAAGAAGTGAGCTGGGTAGAATGCCAGGAAGCTATAGAAAACGTTTGGATGAGATTAAGAAGCTTAAAAAGAATGCACAAAAGGGCAGAATGAAATTTGATAACTTGGTTGTTAAGCATATTGACTATTTTTATGAGATTGGTGAAAAAGCGTTGGATATGCTTCTTGCGTCTGATTATTATGAACTTGTGGAAGAAACAGAGAAAAATAAAACAATTTCTCATCATGATTTTAATCATCATAATATATACATACAAGATGACGAAATGTTTTTAATTAATTTTGAATACTGCTGTTATGATTTAAAGGTTTATGACTTGGTTAATCTTTTAAGAAGAAAAATGCGAAAGTGTAACTGGGATATAAGAGAGGCAGCCATTATACTAAATGAATACAGCCGTTATGAAACATTAAGTGATAGTGACATGAATCTCATGAAAATCATGCTTATGTTCCCACAAAAATTCTGGAGAGTAATTAATAAGTATTATAACAGCAGGAAAAGCTGGTCAGAGCAAAGTTATTTGCTTAGAATACAGGAGGTTATTGATGAAACACAGTGCCACAAAATATTTTTAGAAAAATTTAGTACACTGTAAAAAATTCACTGGTTCGCATCTCCTTTCATTTTGAGTTTTGTGTTAACACATAATACAAGAGATTAGATATATAGAATAAGTTCATATTTTTGAATAAAAAATTGAAAAAATTAGACCGGCTCACTTAAGGGCCGGTCTAGAATGTTTATATTAATATTTGCTTAGAATAGTCCTGTGATAACACCTTTTTCATCAATATCAATTCTCTCCGCTGCAGGTACTTTTGGTAAACCCGGCATAGTCATTATATCTCCGGTAAGTACCACTATAAATCCTGCTCCTGCGGAAATTCGAACTTCTTTTACTGTAACATCGAAGTCCTTAGGCCTACCAAGAAGTTGAGGATTATCAGATAATGAATATTGAGTTTTTGCCATACAGATTGGAAGTTTGTCCAGACCCATTTCTTCTATCTTAGCGATGGATTTTTCTGCAGCAGCATTATAAATAACGTTTCTGCCACCGTAAATCTTTGAGACTATCTGCTGTACCTTTTCTTTTATTGGGAGTTTTTCATCATAAATAGGTGCAAAATTTGAAACCGTAGAATCAGTGAGAGCAACAAGCTTTTCTGCCAACTCTATTCCGCCTTCTCCACCTTTTAAAAATACATCAGAAAATGCAACCTCAACACCCAGAGAACTGCATCTTTCTTGAACCAGCTTGATTTCAGCCTCGGTATCTGTATCAAAATGATTAATAGCAACCATAACGGGTACACCAAACTGTTTCAGATTTTCGATATGCTTTTCTGCATTTACAAAGCCTTTAGACAATGCTTCCACATTTTCTTCTTTAAGATCTTCTTTTTTTATACCACCGTTATATTTAAGTGCTCTTATTGTGGCAACAAGAACTACCGCGTCAGGTTTAAAGCCTGCAAATCTGCACTTAATATCAAAGAATTTTTCTGCACCAAGGTCTGCGCCAAAGCCGGCCTCGGTAATAACATAGTCAGCCAATTTCAGTGCAAGTTTTGTAGCTGAAATACTATTACAACCATGAGCAATATTTGCAAAAGGGCCACCATGCATTAATGCAGGAGTTCCTTCAAGGGTCTGAACCAGATTAGGTTTTATAGCATCTTTTAATAAAAGGGTCATTGCACCGTCAACCTTCAGGTCATGAGCCGTAACTGGCTTTCCTTCGTATGTGTAGCCAATGATAATACGTCCCAGTCTGTTTTTTAAGTCTGTAATATCAAGAGCAAGACAGAGTATTGCCATTATTTCCGAAGCAACAGTGATGTTAAATCCATCTTCTCTGGGAACTCCGTTAATCCTTCCGCCAAGTCCCACAATTACATTTCTAAGTGCTCTATCATTCATATCCATACAGCGTTTCCAGACAATTTGTCGGGGATCTATACCAAGAGTATTTCCCTGCTGAAGGTGGTTGTCTATTGCGGCGGAAAGAAGATTATTTGCAGCAGTAATTGCATGCATATCCCCAGTAAAGTGAAGATTAATGTCTTCCATAGGGACAACCTGTGCATAGCCTCCTCCGGCAGCACCTCCCTTAATACCCATTACAGGGCCTAAAGAAGGTTCTCTTAAAGCTATAACCGCATTTTTACCTATCTTCGCCATAGCCTGCCCAAGGCCTACTGTAGTAGTAGTCTTTCCTTCACCTGCAGGAGTTGGGTTTATAGCAGTAACAAGGACAAGTTTACCGTCTTTTTTATCTTTTACCTTATCCCACAGCTTATCTGATAACTTGGCTTTATATTTACCATAGAACTCAAGATCTTCGGTATCAATACCAAGGCTTTTTGCTATATCTGCAATATGCTGCATTTTACATCCCTGAGCAATTTGTATATCCGTTTGCAATATAATTTCCCCTTCCAAATACATTATTCCCATATATATAACAGGATTAGAACAAATAACTTAAATACGAAAATATTATATAACTTAAATAGACTTGATACAATAGTTCACAAATCGAGACTCAAAAATCATAATATAGAATATGAGGACTATTTAAAGTATATTGGCCGAATTACTAAATTTATTATGGATTTAATAATTATTTATATATTTGGCATACTATAACTTGAAGGGAAAGAATAATTATGAAGGAGATTGAAATAGGAAGTTTGGTTTACAGAAAATCTTATGAGAAAGATGTTCTTTTCAGGGTAGACGACATAAAAGATTGTGAGGGTAAAAAAATAATTATTCTTAAAGGTGTAGATGTTCGGTTAATTGCTGATGCACAAGAGGATGATCTTGATATTTTAGAAGATAACAATGATGAACAAAAAAATGAAGAACTTGAGGAGAAAGAAACTGATAATGATTTTCAAAGCACCCCGTAGAGCAGGCTCATACACAAAAAATGCTTGACATAAGGGCAATACGCTTGTATAATATATTATTTTTGACAAGCGTACGGATTTATGCTATAATAAATTAAACTGATGATGAGGTGATACCATGATAGACAAAGGAGAGCTTTTTCAGATAAAAAGAGATATCGAAGGCTGTATTGGTGAAAAGGTACAGCTCAGGGCGAATAAGGGACGTAAAAAATCTTTCATACGTGAAGGCGTTTTGGAAAATACTTATCCAAGTATTTTTGTAGTTAAGTTTGAAAACGAGTATGATAATACCAGAAGAGTTTCATATAGCTATACAGATATATTGACAAAAGCTGTTGAATTAGTTGTATGTAAAGACAATAAAAAAATTCAGGTATGTTAATCTTGTTTAAGATTCCTATTAATCTTTAGGATTTATGTTATAAGCTTTCTGAGAAACTTAATAATATAAAAACAAAAGGGAACTGCTGCGCAATGAATAAAATTATTCACTGGGCAGCAGTTCCCTTTTGTTTTGTAGGTTAATGTAGACGAATAAGATACAATAAAAAGTATTTTTGAGGAATAATACCATTACATGGAAAATATATATTACATAGTACATAGTTGATTCTTTTCATATTTTAGAGTGTGATATGCAATATTTAAGGATAAGGGGAGGTTGAAAAAATGTCTCTGGAGTTGATAAAAAAGGCATTTAAAGTAAATAATTTATTAGGCGAGGATACAATAGATAATGTTATTGAAAATGATATAATTGTTCCTGATGTTAAACCAGATATTGCCAAAATACTTCTTTTGGATGGGGATATCTTCATAACAGGGTGTGATACAGGTACTGACAGAGCTGTGGTTTCAGGCTGCCTGCTCGTTAAAATTCTGTATATTTCAGCAGATGAAAAGAGAAGTGTAAAAAGTATTACAACAAATATTCCATTTTCCTATACGACAGATATACCTGGAGCAAGAAGCGGTGTTAAAAGCAGAGCAAAGGGTAGAATTGAGCATATTGATTACACCCTCCTTAATGAAAGAAAAGTAAATATAAAAGCTATTATATCAGTAAATTGTAAAGTATTTGATGAAACCGAAAGGGAGATAGCTTCAGGAATAACAGGTATAGATGATGTTCAGGTATTGAAAGATGATATAGATATAAATACATATCTGGGCAGTAATAAAGTAAACTTTATCATAAAGGAGGATTTGGAACTTCCTTCTACAAAGCCTACTATAGCTGAAATTCTTAGAAATGATTTAAATATATCAGGCAAAGATTTTAAAATATCAGACGGCAATGTAGTAGTAAAAGGAGACATTAATATTTCTACCTTGTATATAGCAGATGACGAAACCAGAAGTATGCAGTATATGGAGAATCAGCTGTCATTTACGCAGTTTATTGAGCTGGAAGGTGTCAGCGAGGATACTGACGTAAATGTAGATTTCGATTTGATTGATTACAAAGTTGAACCCTCTGAGGATAGCGACGGAGAAAATAGAAATCTTAAGGCTGAAGCGACAATAAATATATATGTAACTGGCCTGTGCAAAAATTCATTTGAGGTACTTACAGATGCTTACAGTCCCAAAACAAGAATTATTTTAGAAAAGCAACAGTTTTCTATAGATGAAACTGTTTCAGATAACAGAAGTCAGCTTATAGTCAAGGACACATTAAATTTTGAGGATTTTAATCCGGAAGTTCGTGAAATATTTAATGTACTAAGCAGATGTAATGTATCTGATACACAAATAGAGGATGGAAAATTAACTTTAGAGGGCTCGGTGTTAAACAATGTGATTTACCTTTCTAATGATGAGGAACAGCCTGTATTCTGCCACAGTAAGGAAATTCCTTTTAAACACGTTGTTGAGATTAAGGGGTTAAGAAGTGATATGAAGGTAGATACGAGTATTGAGCTGGAGCATTGTAATTATAGTATGCTTTCAACAGACCAAATAGAAGTTCGCTGTGCAATAGGTGTTAATGCTAGAGTTGAAACAACTAAGTTTATCCCTGTTATAAACAAGGCAACAGAAGGAGTTATTGATGAGAAAAAAATTCTTTCTATGCCCAGTGTAATAATATATATTGTGCAACCCGGTGATAGTTTGTGGAAAATTGCAAAGAAATATTCTACCACTGTGGATAATCTTTTAAAGGTTAATAACTTAAATGAAAAAGATAATTTAATGCCGGGACAGCAACTGCTTATTTTAAAAAGAGCAATATAAATAATATAAACATAGATATAAAAAAAGGTTTTTGAGATTTTCTCAAGAACCTTTTTAATGTCTTAAAAATGTATTTATTTTTAATAATTTTACACACAAAATTTCCCGAAGGCTTGTTGTGATTGAATTTATTGATATAAAGATGTATTTTGTATATAATGTACTTAAATAAAAAGCAAAGGATATGTATAATGATTACATTAAATGCACATGCAAAGATAAATTTATCTCTGGATGTACTTGATAAAAGGGATGACGGTTATCATAACCTTAAAATGATTATGCAGAACCTACAATTGCATGATACCATAACTATTCAGGAAATAAAATCGGGTATTGAGATAGAATGTGAAGCACCGTATGTACCGAATAACAATTCAAATATTGCCTATAAAGCCGCCGAAAAGGTGATTGAAAAATTTGGACTAACTGCAGGGGTCCGAATAAAAATAGATAAAAAGATTCCAGTGGCTGCCGGGCTTGCAGGAGGAAGTGCAAATGCCGCAGCAGTTTTAAAGGGAATGAATGAGCTGTTTGGACTAGGATTGGATAAACAAGGACTTATGGATATAGGAAAGACAATAGGTGCAGATGTTCCGTATTGTATAGTTGGAGGAACTGCTCTGGCTGAAGGAATAGGAGAGATAATCACACCTTTGCCGAAAATGGCAGCTATACCTGTTATCCTTATAAAACCGAGGTTTGGAGTTTCCACGGCATCTGTATTCAAAAGTCTTCAAATAGATAAAATTACCGAAAGGCCTAAAACGGAATTGCTTATAGAAGCTCTTAAGAATAAAGATATCAATTTTATAGGCAAAAACTTGTGTAACGTTCTTGAGAGTGTTACTGTGGAGAGATATCCTTTGATAGACAGAATAAAGAAGGATTTGATGTCCAAGGGGGCAATAGGCAGTATTATGAGCGGAAGCGGTCCTACTGTTTTTGGATTGTTTAAAAATGATACTATAGCCAAAAAGGCTTACAGTAAAATAAACAAAAATAGAAATGACTGTATTTTGACATATATTACGAATGATTAGTGGGAGGATCATAAATAATGGCAGGCAAATTATCAAAAATTAATTTGAATGATTATAAACCATTAAGAGAAGTTATTTTTAATTCATTGAGAGAGGCTATTATAATAGGTGAATTGCGCCCAGGAGAGAGACTTATGGAGGTGCAACTGGCAGAAAAAATGGGTGTCAGTAGAACACCTGTTAGAGAAGCCATAAGAAAGCTTGAACTTGAAGGGCTAGTGGATATGATTCCAAGAAAGGGTGCACATGTTGCAGAGCTTTCTATAAAGGATATAATGGATGTTCTTGAGGTAAGAGCCTCACTAGATGGTTTGGCTACTTCGTTAGCTGCAGAGAGAATTACCGATGATGAATTAAGGGAATTAAAGCATATAAACGGACAATTTGCTTCTTACATTGAAAAAGAAAACCTTAACGGTTCCATTAAAAAAGATGTGGAGTTTCATGACATTATTTACAAAGCATCACGAAACGATAAGCTAATTTCAATAATAAACAATTTGAGAGAGCAGGTTCAAAGGTTCAGGGTCATATACCTTAAAGAGTATAATAATTCTAAAAACCTTATAAAAGAACATAATGACATATATGAGGCTGTGAGTTCCAGGTCGGTGGAAAATGCCAGAAACATTGCAAAAACTCACATAATAAATCAGGAGTCCACAATTCTTTCTTCTTTAAAAATGACAAAAGGTAATAGTTAAATTATTAGTTAATGAGGTTACCAGACATTTTAGTATTTTTTGAATATAATAAAGAGTAGGGTTGATTAATTTACAAAGAGGAAAAAAACATGTGGTTTAATGAATTTTTATCAAAATACAAATCAGGCATATCCCATGAGTTTCTGTTTTACTTTAATGTAAAGGATACCATGGACAATACGAGAAATTTTTTCAGATATATAGATGATGAGTTTATTAAGCAGAGGAATTTTGGAATTGTTGCTTTTTATGATATATCCAGGGGTCTTACTTTTTTGACCCCTGAAATGGAAAGAGAATTTAACAAAATAACCAACAATGAGGCAACAAAATTATTTTTTTCATTGCCATCTAAAATTTTTCCATTTATAGATATTGCACTAAAGAGTACAAAGATGGCTCTGTTTATAGACCATGCCGAGAAAATAGTTCCTTCTGGTGATATTGGAAGTATGACTTTAGAAGAAAGAATGGCTCTTATATGGATGTCGGAATGGTCAGTAAATTCCAAAATTTCATCAGTTGGAAGCACTATATTTATGCTAGCGGACAACCTTGCTGATATAAGTCGTGAATTTTTAAAATCTTCATACAGGATAGAACCAATTCTAGTAGAACTTCCCGGAGAAGAGGAAAGAAAAAGCTATATTGAATACTTACTTAATGACAAATCTACTACATCTGAAATATCTATTGACGAATTTGCAAAACTTTCATCAGGTCTAAACAGGAAAAGCATAAAAGATATAAAACTAAAGGCTGAGGCAGAAGGCGTACCTATCAGTTTTGATTTTATAAAAGAAAAAAAACATGAGGTTTTAAAAAAAGAATACGGAGATGTTCTTGACTTTATATACCCAGAGATATCTTTTGAGGACATCGGAGGAATGGAAGCTGCTAAAAGCTATCTTACAAAAAACATTATAGAGCCAATTAGGAGAGGTGACACCAGAAGAGTCCCAATGGGAATTCTACTATGCGGACCGTCTGGAACCGGAAAAACATTATTGGTGGAAGCATTGGCAAAATCAAGTGGGTTTAATTGTGTGAAAATTGATATGTCAAGGATTTTGGGACAATATGTTGGAGAGAGTGAAAAGAATTTTAAAAAGTGTCTGCTAGGGGCTAAATCCCAGGAGCCTGTTATAGTATTTGTAGATGAAATCGATACTGCTTTTAGAAGAGGGGAGTCTGGTGATAGCGGAGTAAGTAGAAATATTTTTAGCGAATTTTTACAATTCACTAGTAATACAAATAATAGGGGTAGAATTATTTTTATCGCTGCAACCAACAGGCCGGACCTTCTTGATGCTGCTTTAAAAAGAGCTGGAAGGTTTGATAAAAAGATACCTGTATTGCTTCCGGAAAAAGAGGAACGTGCTGAGATTTTCAGGATAATAATTAAGAAATACGGGTTTAGTACCGATATTCAGAACTTTAATCCATATTCTGAGCTATCTGAAAGCTATACTGGAGCCGAAATAGATACAGTCGTTAGGAAAGCATATGAGCTAGCTTGCAACAAGACAGAGGAGCATCCTGTAATAACAGATGAGATTTTGAGAGAGGCTCTCAAAAAGTGCAGACCAAGTACTCAGGAGATTGAATTTATGACTGAGCTTGCTATTGATGAGTGTGATGATATTGATTTACTGCCGGAAAAATATTGGTCTAGATTTGATAAATCATTGGATGATTAATATATGATATTTTAGAAATAATTATTTACATTACTGTATTTTTATTATAAATTTAAAGTATCTTATTATAGTTCGTAAATTTTATTAATAACATTGTAAAAAATAGTGTTTATATACTTTTAAGGAGGAATAGAATAATGGGTTTATTTAGTAGACTGGGACAAATGTTTAGAGGATTTTTCGGCTTATTTGTTGGAAATCTTGAAGAAAGAAACCCTGAAGCATTGTTCGAAGATATAAAGAATCAGATAGATAAGGCAAGGCGCGAGGCTGAACAGCAAATTATTGAAATTCAAACAAGTGCTGAAATGATTAAAATAGAGATGAAAACAGCCGAAAAAAACCTTAACGCCATAAAAGCAAGAGTTGAGTCTGCACAGAGAATTGGAGACAAGGAGCTTCTAGTTGAGCTTCTGGTTCAGGAAGAAGAATATCAGACTGTATATGAGACTCATAAAGCAACTTATGATAATGCCATGGAGCAGGTTCAAAAGATACGCGAGGACTACAAGATTTTTGAGTCTGAGATGAATGCAAAACTTAATGAGCTGAAAACTCTTAAATCACAGGCAAAAATGGCTAATTTGCGCGAAAATATTAACTCTGTTAATGCACAGTATACTTCAAAGAATAGCAGGGTTGGAAGTGTTAATGACAGCTTAGACAGAGCACGTGAAATAGTTAATAAAAAGACTGCGAGAGCTAATGCTGTGGAATCACTTAACCAGGATAATATTGAAATGAAACTTAAGAAATTGGATATGAATTCCGCAAGAGACAGGGCGAGAGCGAGAGCAGAGGCACTTCTTGGAGGAGATAACGGTGGATTTGAAGTAAAAGAGAAAACAGATAATAAGATATCTAATTAATTGATGAATAAGGATATTACAAAATGGATACACATATTAGAGAAGCAATGGAAACAGATTTACCCCAAATAACGGATATTTACAATTGGGCGGTTATAAATACAACTGCCTCATTTGATATAAACCCGCAAACCATAGAGCAAAGAGCTGTATGGTTTTCCCATTATAAGGGTAGTCGTTTTCCTTTAATTGTCTATGTAAAAGATGATAAGATTGCAGGTTATGCATGTCTATCTACATTCAGGGCAAAAGAAGGTTATAAAAATACTTGCGAGCTATCTGTGTATGTTCATCCTGATTATCAAAAAATGGGTATAGGCAAAAAGCTTATGGATAACGTAATAGAACTTGGGAGAGAAGCGGGATACCATGTTATTATTTCATGTATTACCACAGATAATAAGATAAGTATTCAAATGCATGAGAAAAAAGGGTTTAAACTTTGTGGTGAAATGAAAGAGGTCGGGTACAAATTTGGAAGATACCTGGATTGTCTTTTTTATCAGCTTTTTCTATAGGATTGAATTTTGTATGTAAGAAGAGGGAATTATGAATTCTAATTTATTTGTAAGTGCACTTTTAAGATTCAGAAATTTTTCAACTTTGATTATATGGACGGCTTTAGTCAATTTATTAAGTAATAGTAGCCAGGTTCAAGATATGATTACATTGAAGTCAGTAAGTAACTCTTTAGTTTTAACAGGGGCTTACGGAGCGGGTGTTGTAGTATACCTTGCTATGGTTATACAAAGCATGTTCAGCAACAATTATAGGGAAGAAGTTAAAAGGAAGGAAAAGAAAAAGGAAATCAATGATCTGAATCGGCAGTGCAATAGGCTTTCCGTACAGGCAAGAAACTTATGTAACCCGATTCAAAAACAAAAATTAAGAAAGATAATGCAAGACAAGAACGATATTTATAATTCGCAAAAACGCGGAGAAGAATATAGTTATCTTAAGGAAAAGATTGTAGAACAGAGTTTAAAGCTTGTTATTTCTTATATAAAGCTTATGACAAACTATTCAATTAGAAGTAAGGAAATATCTGAGATTAATATTAGTGATTTAATGAATAAAATAAACGCTAACAGAAGAAAAATAAGTTTTATGAAAGATGACAGAATGCTTGACGATATTAAGAACATCATTGAAATGGATGAAAAGGCCATTGAAAGAGTCAAGGAGGAGAGGAACGAATTAGAAAGGATACATGCAAGACTTGATTATATAGAGAGCATGTTGAATATGTTCAAACATCAGATAATATCAAGTATAGAATCTGAAGAAATGGTTGAAAAATTAGAGACAGCTGTGAACGAAGCAACTGCGCTGGACAGCGTGTTACAAGAAAGAAGAAGAAATCAGATAAGATTGTAATACAGACTGGAAGTGGGATAATTTGGACAACCGGCATTTGTAGCGTTTTATATGAAACCAAGGGGGATTTCAAATGTCAGCAAATATCACTATCTTTTCTTCTCCGTACATTATTATAACGCAACGGGATGATGGATATTACATAGAATCTTTAAAAAAAGGATTAAGTATTGACGAATTTCAAAAAATTCTAAATTCGCATCCTGAAATCAAAGTAACAGACTTTGCAGTAATTAAAAATGCACTTGTATTGGCACCGCAAGACCCCAAAAAATTTGCCATTGCAAAAGAGAGAATAAGTGTAGAAGTATCTGGAGACGAATTGAGGGCTTATGTAACCGTTAATGTGGGACAACAAGAAGTTTTAGGGACTGAAATAATCAAAGAGGTAGTTCTTGCATTAAACCGTAGAGGAGTTGTCTATGGGATAAAAAAGGACGTGCTCTTAAATTTGACTGCCGGTAAAACGGTACTTATAGCTGAAGGAGAACTTCCACAAAATGGAACTGATTCTCAAAATAAGTTATACCAGATAAAAGAAGCTAAACCCGAAATTAAAGAAGACGGTACTGCAGATCACTATGACTTAAACCTAATAAATATGGTAGCAGAAGGGGAGTGGCTGGGTGAAAAAATTCATGCAACTCCCGGAAAAGAAGGAAAAACAGTATTTGGCAGTCCTATAAAACCTATGCCCGGAAAAGATTATCCGATTTTTTTTGACCGCAAAACAGTAAGAGCTGTAGAAGAAAATGGTAAAACAACTCTGTATGCTATGAGGAAGGGGGCTGTTTATTTCGCAGGAGACAGTATAGGTGTATCTAATCACTTAGAAATAGGTGAAAATGTAGGAGTTAAAACTGGGAATGTAGATTTTGATGGTTATTTAACCGTTAAGGGGACTATTGAAGATAACTATACAGTTACTACCACAAAGGATATAGAAATACTTGGTGAATATGGTGTTGGTAGTTGTAAAGAAATAAACAGCAGTGAAGGAAGTATTTATATAAGAGGAGGTATAGCAGGTAAGGGTAAGACTGTTATAAAATGCAAAAAAAATCTGTATATTAAGTTTGTTGCTGATGCAGACATAATTTGCGATGGAAGTGTACACGTAGGCTTTTACTGTTTGAATAGCAATATTATTGCTAAGGAGGTAATATTGGAATCATTAAAAGGCCAGATTATCGGAGGAAATATAACTGCGAATATAAAGGTGTTGGCATCTACATACGGTACTCCAAGTGAGAAAAGAACCAACATATGTGTAAAAGGATTTGATAGGATTGCACTTAAAGATTCACTTGATAATCTCATGCAGGAAATAGAACAGCTTAGAGCCAAAATGAACCAGTATAAGCAGCAAATATCTATTTTTAACTTATCTGATGCAGGAAAGTCAAGAAAAAATGAGTTTGAGAAGCTTAATGAGATTTACAATAATATAAGAATGGAACTACAGGTAAAGGAGGAAGCTAAAAAGAATATTGTAGGGTATCTGAAAGCCAAAGGAGAAGGAGAAATTACAATTCTTAAGAAGGCATTTCCAAACACCTTTTTTGAAATTAAAGGAATCCAAAAGGAAATTCAAAAACCTGTACTTAGAACAAGCTTTTTCTATAGTGAAGGAACAATAAAAGAACTATAAATAGTAATCAATGCAGCAAAGTTAATTGTTGGGGAGGGAAAGTTATATGAAATACCAGTCAATACTACAAAGGCTTGAAGATGAGAAAAAAGATGAAATATTATCAGCAAAACTATATAGATATAACGGACTAATGCAAGCAATAGAGTACTTTTCACAAAAACTTGTGTTTGAACAGATAATAGACGCAGCTTTCGATTTTATAAATGAACTATTACTTATAAACAATGCTATAGTATATGTTCTTGAAGAAAGCATATATACTGCAAAGAGGGTTAAGGGATTTAAGGATTATGTAAAAGAAATAGAAAACACAAGTAATTTTGAGAACCTCGCCACTTTTTATGGAAATATCCTTTATGAAAAAGAGAAAATAGTCAGGTTTTTTGACTCAGAAATGATTACTAACATGGATATAAATGCCGTAGTTCCATTAATTATAGAAGGAAAGCTTTATGGTTTTATAATGATTAACGGCAAAGATTTTTCAGATGATGACTATATAATATTAGAATCTCTGATGCGTCTTATAAATAATGCTCTTGAAAATTATAGCAGGTATGAGAGTCTGGCTAAAGTAAATAAAGTACTTGACGAAAAGATATTCAACCTTTTTGCAATAAATCAATCATCCAAAGTGCTCCTAAGCGAATTAAGAATCGATGCATTGTATGACTTAGCTGTTGAATTATTCTCGGAATTAACAAGGAGTACAGTTACAGGCTTTATTTTATTTGATGAAAGAAGCCACAGATATATTTTAAAGGGATTTAAGGATGTATTTTACAAAATCAAAGATATTTTTGTAAGTATTGAACTAAATAAAAATTATAAAATTGACTCCAACAAAGTTATTATAGATTTGGAAAACCCCAAAGATAGAGATTATTTCTTCAATCTGTTTGAAGATTCAGAAGAGCAGGTAAAAGCATTTAATGCTAAGTATATTGTTATAATTATAAAAGAAAGTCAAATTTTAGGTTTTGTAACATTAAGTGATACTGTAACAGGGGACAAATACAGCAGTGGTATATTTGAACTCATAGAAAGTCTTGCATCATCTATGTATATTGCATTAAGCAATGCTGATTTGTTTAAACAGGTAAACGAGCAGAAACAAATTATCCAAAGAAAGCTGGATAAGCTAGTTTCTTTGAATAAATTAACAAAGAACATTAGCAGTTCTTTACGAATAGAAACCCTTATGGAGGTTACAGCTAAGACACTTGAAATTTCTTTTAATATGCAAAAGGGACTGCTTTGTCTGTATGATAAGGAATCAAATGAGTTTAGTGTATCTGAATCAATTGGTTTAGACGGTAACTTGGACAAATGCATAATTCCAAACGACAAGTGGAGACGTGTTTTTGAGGGTGATTACATTTATGAAATCGGTCAGGATAAAGTAACCGAATATATGGGATATGAAGCAGCTGAGAAGGTAGGAGAGTCTCAGGGAATACTTATTGTACCTATATATGTTGATACTCTAGAAGTTGAGCTGCTAGGAGCTATTGTAATATTTAAATATGACGGTTTGCAACTTGATAATGAAGAAAATCTTATAACTTTGGAAACAATAGCGGGGCATATAGCTCCGGTGTTAAAGAATCTATTGGTTATTCAGATGCAGCAAAGGTTTATGCTTCCAAATTATGTTGAGCTTTTTAAGAATGAATTAAAACATGAAGTAAAAGCTGCCATGGATTACAATATCAACTTATCTGTTATTCAGGTTGAGGATAAAAGAGATTTTATTTTTAAGGGTACTAGTATTATTGATAGCATAAAGGATAATTTCAAAAAAGTATATCCTTTTTCATATAATAATGTGTTTATTATAGAGAATGACGATGAAAATATTGAAGACAGAATAATAAAATGTACAGGAGTTACTGATTTAAAGATAAGAAAAATGGTTCTGGGTAAAGATTTTAAGAATTTTGCAAACTTTTTTGACCTTTTCAGATAAGGTAAGAATTACTTAAAATTTCAGAACCACGTTTTCAGATTTGCAGCAAAACAAGCTGAGGAGAAAGCAAAAAATATAATGCTAATGATATTTGGAGGTTTTGTGTGAAACAGGTGTCATTTATACATACTGCGGATATACATCTTGATGCGCCTTTTTCATCACTTGGAGATAAGGAAAAAGCGGATATCAGGAGACAGGAATTGGAAAACTGTCTTAAAAACATAATTGATAGGGCTAGAATTCAAAATATAAATTTGCTAATAATTAGTGGTGATTTTTTTGAGGAAAGTTGTGTACGCGGTTCTACTCTAATAGGGGCAAGAAATCTTTTTTCAGAGCTTTATGAAACAGAGGTTGTAATTATCCCCGGTAATCATGACCCGTTGAAAGAAAACTCCTATTACAATACACTAAGTTGGAGTGATAATGTACATATTCTTACGGATTCAAATCGGGTATTGTTCTTGGAAAAGTTCAATACCTGTATTTTTAATATGGGAGCAGTTGGCAGAGTAGTAGACGATTATTCAAGTCTTAAGGAAAAAAGTGTTTCAGAAAATACATTTAACATACTAGTTTTTCATGGTACCGTTAATATGCCTTTTGAAGAGAGCAACTATAATGCCATAGGTTCTAAAGAAATTTTCGATTTGGGTATGGATTATGTTGCCCTTGGACATATGCACAATTATATAAGGTATCAGAACGAAAAATGTACGGTTATAAATCCCGGAAGTCCGGAGCCAATGGGCTTTGACGAAGAAGGAGTACATGGTTTTGTTCAAGGGAATATTGTGGTTACAGATAAAAACACAAAATTTGTTGAGGCAAATTTTGTGCCGCTTAACGGCAGAAAGTACCACAATATAGAACTAGATGTTACTGGATGTAAAAGTAATGAGGAGATTATTCAAAAATTATCTATAGACGATAATATAGATTTTTTTAATAAGGATTTATATAGCCTTACACTAAAGGGATTTATTCCTAAGAATTTCACACCTGATATAAAATGTCTGATGGAGTTTATAAAAAATAAATGTTTTTATATAAGGATAAAGATTGAAACTTCTATTCAGTTCGACTATGAAGAGTATCTTGAGGACCCTGGCATAAAAGGTGAGTTTGTCAGGATGCTTATGGATATGCAGGAGAATGAAGACTCACCAGAGAGAAAAGAGATTTTGTACATGGCTATACAGTTGGGGTTGCAGGCTATGGAAAACAACAGGGTAGACTAACAGGGGGATATTTATTAGGATATGAAAATTGATAGACTCCATGTAAGGGGATTTGGTAAACTTCATAATTTTAGTTGTGACTTTTCGGATGCTTTAAATGTTATTTATGGGCATAATGAGAGCGGTAAATCCACTCTTATGGCGTATATAAAAGCTATGCTGTATGGAGTAAAGGGTGGAAGAGCTGGAAAAAATGGTATGTTGCCTGAAAGCAAGAGATATAAGCCATGGAGCAGTAACCAGTACGGTGGGTATATGAATATTAAGCTGGATAATGGTGAATTATATCGCATCGATAGAGACTTTCTTGCTAATAAAGTAAATTTATATGATTCTTCTTTTAATGATATTTCAGATAATTTTATTGATATAAGAGATATAAATAGTATTGGCGAGAAACTGGTAGGACTTAATGAGAATCTTTTTGAAAGAACTGTGTTTATTAAGCAAATGGGGACCAGAATTGATACTGCAACGTCAAAAGACCTTGTAGACAGAATCTCAAATATACAGCAGAGTGGATTTGAGGACATATCGTACGTAAAAGCGCAAAATGCTCTTAAGGAGGCATTAAAGCGTCAGGTTGGAACAGATAGAAGTTATACAAGGCCTCTGGATATTATAAACCAACGTTTAACTGAATTACAGGAGAAAAAGGTTAACCTGCTAAATGATAAAAAGAGACTTGAGGATTTAAAAGAAAAACAGAAGGATATATCTTTTAAAATAGACAAATTAAAGTTAAAGAGCAGACTGCTAAACAGGATAATAGATTATTGTAAACTTAAGGAGAAATTAAATTTATTAAATGAAAAAAAGGAAGAATTACTCTTTCTTGAGGAATCCATCCGTCAAGCCCATGAAAACATAACTAAGCTTGAAGAGGACAAAAAAGCGGCAATATTTCATCTAAATAATAATCATTCAAACGAAGACAAAAAGTTAACAGGGATAGATATAGCTTTGATGATATGTGCCACTGCTGTGCTGGCAGTAGGAATAGCATCATTTATTTTTAACATATTCAGCCCTTTATTTACTTTGATACCTTTTTTATCAGCTCTTATTCTTTTTGCTTTAAGAATGAGGAATATAAAAAGGAAAGGGAAAATGCTGCAAAAGAGCAGAGAAGATGAATTAAATGGTCAGATAGCACAATTTGACGAAAGAATAGCTCAAAATAAGAGCCAATATCATAAACTTTTAAATAGAATCGAAGCTCTAAAAGCTAATAATGGAGGGGAATCCTCTGAACTTCTTGAAAGAGAGATATCAAGTATATATATTGAGATTATGAAGAATAAGCAAGAGATGGAAGATAATCTCTCTCCCTATGAAAAAGAATTTATGGAGCTTATTGCAAGGGGTTATTATAACGGTTTGCTGGCAATGGCTGTTGATTTTAATAAAAATGTTTTGCTGGATATTCAAAGGTTGGAGACTGAATATAATACAGTTGCTCAAACTATTAAAAATACCGGTACAGACAGCATTTTTGACATTGAAAACGAAATCAACCGGTTGAGTCACCAAAAGAAAAGTCTGGACTGTAAAAGAGAGGCTCTGAATATTGCTATAAATACATTAGAGGCCGCAGCTGTGCAGGTTAGAAAAAAATATGTACCTGTAATGAATAAAGTATTAAATAATACTTTTTCCGGTCTTACATCTCAAAAATATAACGATGTAAGAACAGGAGACAATCTTAAAATTATGCTTGATAACCCAGAGACAAAGACATTGGTTCCTGTTTCAATGTTAAGTGATGGGACTATTGATCAGATATATCTGGCACTAAGGGTTGCTATTTCAGAGACAGTACTTAAAAATCACGAGTGCATGCCATTTATAATGGATGAACCCTTTGCACAGTATGATGATGAAAGGACATTTAATGCTCTAAAATATATTGTGAATATAAGCAAAAAGCAGCAGGTAATCATATTTACCTGTAAAAAGAGGGAAGTAGAACTTATTAGCAGTGAATTCCCTTGTAAAATCTGCTCATTGACATAGAGCCAATAAAAAAATATAGTATTTTTATAAGAATTGATTAAGAGGTAAGTATGAGAAAAAATTTACTTATTTATATATTTGCTATTACAACAACGCTTATATTAATATTATCCGGATGTGGAAGTAGGGAAATCCCTGTTACAAAAAATGAACAGTATTTAAGCGGTATAACTGAAGATAATGCTGCTGTTATTAATGATGCCGTCGTTGATGTATTCACCCATAATGACATTTTGAGTAAAAGGCTTACCCAAGCCCTTTTTAATCAAATAGTAAAGGTTGTATCTCAGGAAGGTTCATGGACTAAAATTATGATGTTGGATGGAACGACAGGGTGGGTCAAGAGTAAGTACATCAGCAGGGATACCAGTTGTGTTACAGACGGGAGAATTAATAACAAAATAGTAGTAACAGCAAAAACTGTCTATGTTTATACAGGGACAGGAAATGACATAAAATATAAGCAGGTAGTTCTTGGAACGGAACTTTATTCTATTGGTAAAACAAAAACGGGATATGATGTTCTCTTGCCAGAAAATAAAAAAGGTTGGGTTGAGGATGGTGGAGTAATAGCAGTACCTTCAACACAGAATAGTATACCTAAAACTTCTGCAGAAGGGTTTATTCAAACTGTCAAAAAATTTGAAGGGACCATATATATTATTGGTGGTGTCAGCAGATGGGGAATTGATTCCCCTGGACTCTGTTATGTAAGTAGTAGAATTAACGGAGTAGATATACCCCGTGATGTTAAAGAGATAGCAAAGACTGGTATAAGTGTTGCATTAGAGGAAATGAAACCTGGAGACCTTCTCATGTTCAGTACTGATAATGTTAAAAAGGACGTCTCTGATGTAGGTATTTATACAGGAAATAACGAATTTATTCATTCAAGCCCTTCCAGGGGTGTAGTAACCGAGTCCTTGGAGGACAGTTACTACAAAAATCGAATAGTTAGCATTAGAAGAATTTTTTAAAAGTTTCAGCCCGTTACAAGTTTGCCTAGTAAAGCAGCTATGTCATGGGCTGAATGTGGTTTTCCCAATTCTTTTGAGTTTTCCCTCATTATTTTAAGTGCAGAAGGATCATTAGTTACCTGAGATAAAATATTTACAAGGTTATTAAAACTATCAATTTTATTGGCAACTCCGCTTCTGATTAAAAAGCTTGCATTACCTTCTTCCTGTCCTGGTATAGGTGATATTATAAAAATGGGCAAGCCTTTAACCAAAGCCTCTGATACAGTCATTCCACCTGGCTTTGTTATTAAAAGGTCAGAAATATCCATAAGCTCATTCACCCTGTCTGTATAGCTTAAAATCAGTACCTTTTTACTGCTTTGTGAAGCGTATTCTTCAAGCTGGAATTTAAGCTTCTGATTAGTACCTGTAACTGCTATTATTTGAATATCAACATTGCAGTTTAACAATGATTCCATTGTTTTTTCAATATTTCCAAAGCCCATTCCGCCGCCCATAACCAGAACGGTGAATTTATTTTCTAAGCCGTATTTTTTAAGCAGACCCTTTTTGTCCGTAGGTGTCAAAAATTTAGGAGAAACGGGAATGCCATAAGGAAAAATGATATTATCCGGTATTCCTCGGCTTATCATCTCAGATTTCATATTATCATTAGCCACAATAAATGCATCCATGCCGCTATCCAGCCATAATGAATGAACCACATAGTCTGTGAGTATCGCCATAGTAGGTATATTCAGTTTATTCTTTCTTTTTAAAGATGACAACATTTGCATGGGAAAAGGATGTGTACATACTATTGCTGATGGTTTGTACTCATTTATAAGGGAGTTTAGCTTATATGACAGAAGCTTGTTTACAGCTTTACTCATATCATATATGCCTGTTCCTGTCCCAGAGGCTGTATAAATCATGCTATATAGCTTGGGGCTTCTTTTAAGAGCTCCTAAGTAACTGCTTACAACGATTTTATCTACTACCGGGTTTATATATTTTAAAGCATCAAGAACATCAACTTTCCAATCAGGAGACTGCCTCTCAATTGATTCCTTCAGTGCCTCAGCTGCCTTCATATGACCAGTTCCCACGGAGACGTACAGTATCAATACCCTCATAAAACACTCCAGTTCATTTATCTGTTTCATTTATCAGTATCAATTACATTTTTGACATGTTGCATGTTATTAATACATGTTTTTTTACAAAGAAATAACATATTTAAGCAGATAACGAATATTTTTGAGAAATTAACCAAAAATAACTTTGCATGAAATTTGCGAGATAATCGGAAGGAGGTACAAGTTTGAGAAAATATAAAATAATTGCTTTATTTTTGCTAATAGTATTGAGTCTTACAATTGCTGATGAAGGTAAGATGTATTTGACAAGCTCTGCACCTTCCCTGAAAATAGGGGACAACGGTGAAAAGGTTAAGGATATGCAACAGGAGTTAAAGAACTGGGGTTACTTTGATGGAAAAGTTGACGGAAGATTCGGGTATGACACATTTAGATCAGTTCTTAACTACCAAAAGGAGTATGGTCTTAAAGCTACAGGAATAGCAGACAGAACTACTCTCCTAACAATGGGTCTAGCAGAGCTTATTGAGTCAGGTGTAGCAAATGCTGCAACATCCAATATATCAAACGAACAGCTCCTTGCTAGAGCAATAAACGGTGAAGCAAGAGGTGAGCCTTTTGAAGGGCAGGTAGCAGTGGGAGCTGTAATTTTAAATAGGGTCAACAACTCAAAATTTCCAAAAACAATAGCAGGTGTAATATACCAACCCGGTGCATTTACAGCAGTTTCAGACGGGCAAATTAATGTTCCCATTGACCCAAAATCAACGGTCGTGAAAGCTGCAAGGGACGCTTTAGCCGGTTGGGATCCTACTGATGGGTGTTTATATTATTGGAATCCGGCTACAGCAACCAGTAAATGGATTTGGTCTAGAAAAGTAAAGTACAAGGTCGGTAGGCATTGGTTTGGTATATAATACGGAGGTGATAATATGGCTGATAATGGCTTTTACTTAAATGATAAAAGAAGATCATCATGGGCAGTACCCATAGCAGTTATTGCAATACTGGCTTTAGTTGGTGTATCTGTATGGGGATACTATCAGAACAAAGAGTTAAAAAAATTACAGGTTTTAATGACAAATCAGTATAACAGGGCTTTTGTTGATTTATCCGATTATGTCGATAATGTTGAGGCTCTTATGGCAAAATCCCTGGTTACTTCAACACCTGTAAGTACATCAAAAATGCTGGAGGAAGTATGGAGACAGGCAAATCTTGCACAGACGAATATGGGGCAACTTCCTGTGGCACCGCCAATTCTTGAAAAGGCATCCAACTTTTTAACGCAAGCAGGGGATATGGCCTATTCTCTTAATACCAAAACAATGAATGGGATTCCACTGAATGACAAAGAGTACGATGCTCTGAAAAAACTTCACGGATATGCTGTTTCACTACAAAAAAACTTGCAGGGAATAGAGAATCAGGTTATTCAGGGAAAAATGGCATGGGGAAATTACGCAAGTAAAGGTAACTTCATGAAGACTTCTAAGTCAAAAGATCCTCAGACAAGTCAGTTTGAGAATATTGACAAAACATTTCAGGAATATCCAACCCTGATATATGATGGTCCCTACTCAGACCATATGCTTAAATCAAAGCCTCAGGGATTAGGTAATAAAAAAGTTACGGTATCAGAAGCTAAAAATATTGCTATAAACTTTATAGGCAAAGACAAGGTTAGTGATGTAAAACAGCTTGATAGTAATGAACTTGGTAATATCAAAACATATAGGTTTAAAGTTTTGTACAAGAATCAAAAGGAAAACGAGTCAGCAGAAATTGAAGTTACCCAGCAAGGCGGACAAGTTTACCTCATGTTGAGGAATAGAGATATCGGTAAAGATACTATAAATATGGAAAAAGCAAAAAAGTTAGCTAAAGATTTCTTGTCCTCAAAGGGATATAAGAATATGGTTGATACCTACTATCAGAAGGTTGATGGTACTGCTGTTATTAGTTATGCGTACAAGCAGGGAGGAGTAATTGTTTACCCTGATCTTATCAAGGTAAAAATTGCACTGGATAATGGAGAAATAATAGGTATTGAGGCAAAGGGTTATTTATACAACCATAGAACAAGAAATATTCCTAAAACAACTCTTACATTGGAACAAGCCCGTGCAAAGGTTAATAGCAGGATTAAAATTGACAGACAGGGAGAAGCAGTCATACCGACTAATTTTAAAACTGAAAAATATTGTTATGAGTTTATGGGCAAGGTGGATGGGCGTACTTTTATTATATACATCAATGCTTTGACAGGAGCAGAAGAGGATGTATTAATGCTTGTATCAACTCCTGAAGGTACTCTTACTATGTAAATAGGATAAATATATTTTTTATAAAAAAGATTTGATAGGTGCAAATGGGCCTATTCAAGTCTTTTTTGCGTACAGTAGTTTATAGATGGAAAATATATATTTTTAAGGATTTACTGAGAGTGAAAAACTTGAGGTAAAAGACTATATGACAAGGATTAATAATATGTTAGACTCTGAGAGGACTAAATAAATATCAAATTCATTGCTAATACATATGGTAAAATATATAATTTATGTTAAAGAATACATTTTTTAAGGAGATAAAAATGAATAGAATAGTGAAACAGTGCATCTTTAACATAATAGGTTTTTTCATACTTGCAGTGGGAATAGTTGATACTTGTTACCACAGATAAGAGTCACAATGATAACATTTGATATATAATATTATTTATGGCATACTCAATGCAGAAGCAAACGTTGTATTATGGAGGATATATTTTTATGGCATTAAGAAATATTCGTACAGTTGAGGATGAGGTTTTACGTAAAAAATGCAGACCAGTTGAAGAAGTTAATGATAAGATACGAGAGTTGCTTAAAGATATGGCGGATACTATGTACAATACAGGGTATGGAGCAGGTCTAGCAGCACCTCAGGTAGGTATTTTAAAAAGGGCTATTGTAATAGATATGGGTGACGGTCTGATAAATCTTGTGAATCCTGAAATTATTGAGCAAAAAGGTTCACAAAAGGTAATTGAGGGATGTCTGAGTATCCCCGGTAAATGGGGAAAGGTCATAAGACCTGCCGAAGTCAAAGTTAAAGCATTAAATGAAAAAGGTGAAGAGGTTATAATAACTGGTAAAAAAGAAATGGCAAAATGCTTATGTCATGAGATAGACCATCTTGACGGTATTCTTTTTACGGACAAAGTAGTAGAATACATTGAGGAATAGGAATTTATATGGAAAACTATGATGTAGTAAAAAAGGATTTTAATGAAATATCAGACATAGTTGAAGATAGATGGAATCATAATAACTGCTATTTCAAAAATATTGTGAAATATCTAAGTGAGGATAATGAAGTTATACTTGAAATAGGTTGTGGAAAAGGTGAACTCTCAAATCTGTTGGCTAAAAAAAGCGACCATGTTATTGCAGTTGACTTGGCAGACAGGATGATAGAGAAGGCTATTTCTCAATATGGGTACAAAAATATAGATTTTGTTAGTAAAAACATACTTGATATGGAATTTGAGGAAAATAGTCTGGATGCTATAGTTACTACTGCTACCGCACATCATTTACCCTATGAGTGGTTACTTTTGTTTGCGCTCAGAACCTTGAAACCGAGAGGTAAGCTTATAATACTTGACCTTTACAAAGTAAATACCTTTACGGATATGCTTTTAAATTTACTGGCAGTTATACCGAATATGTTTATGAACATAGTGCATAATAAAAAAATTAAATCAGGTGATGAGCATAGCAGAGAGGTATGGAAAAGACATGGTGAACATGATACATATATGACATTAGAAGAGATGCATATGCTTGTCCAAAAGTATCTGCCCGGAGCAGTGATAAGAAGAAAATTATTTTGGAGATATCTTATGATTTGGGAAAAATAATTTTTGTGGAACATTTTTCATATAGTCTAGTCTAATACTATATAGCCGGCAAATAAATACTATAAATTACGTATAGGAGATGATTAATATGAAGAGAAATGTTTCTGCATTAATACTTACGGGCGCTATTGCTTTATCAAGTACATTTACTTTTGCCCAGTCAGCCGATAATAAAGATAATAAATTCAATGATATATCAGGACACTGGTGCAATTCAGCGGTTCAAATGCTTATGGAGAAAAATGTTATGCCATTTACAGGTGAGAAGTTTAGTCCAGCAAAAGCAATAACCAGAGGTGAATTCGTATCCCTGCTGCATGATGCTTTAGGAATACAGATAGAATACTTTGCAGCACCTCAGATAAAGGATTATTTTGAAGATGTAGAGCAAAATGCTTCTTACACTTCTGATTTGATTGATCTTGTAACAGCTAATATTATAGAAAAGGGAGGGAAATTCAATCCCGATTCTTTCATTTCAAGAGAGGAAATGGTGCATTATATAATGAATGCATACAAGTATCATATGGGTGACAAATACGCTCTTATAAATATTAAGCCTCCTTTCTTTAGTGATGACAGCGAAGTAGCACCGGAGTTCGGGGGAGATGTAGGTAGGGCAGCATATTATAAACTCATTTCAGGCTCAAAGGGAATGTTCCGCCCAAAAGACAATACAACAAGGGGAGAGGCTGCTTCAGTGGTAAGCAAGCTGGTTAGCCTCCTTGAAAAACAGAACCCTGTTGTGACAGTTACACCTGAGGCTGAAATTAAAGATGATTCTATAATTATGAAAGTAACTCTTACAAATAACTCAAAGAAGACAGTCAACTTTAATCATTCATCCGGACAAAAATATGATTTTAAACTCTTGGATTCAGACAAAAACATACTTTACACATGGTCTGCCGATAAAATGTTTACAATGGCTTTAACATATTCAAAGATAGAAGCAGGTGAATCAGTTGTTTATACTGAAACTCTGAGTGGCGATCAATATAAGGCAATAAAAGATAAAATAGCATATATGAAAGCCTATGTCATTGGCACTTCAGATGAATTTACTTTAGATACTCAGGGATACGAGGTTGTACTTAAATAATACATGAAAATTTAATTGGTAAATTATTAAGGGGGACGTAAAATGTCTCCCTTTTTCATATACTAAATTAAACATATAAGAAAAAAATTGAAAAGCAAATAAGATAATAGTAATATTATAGTGAATCTATAATATTACATATATGAATCAATAGGAGGAACCAAGTGGAAAATAACATTGATGAACAGTTTTCTTCAATTACAGCTGACGAAAGCAAAAAAAGACTGCCGGGGCCTGTAGCTTCTGGAATCCTTTTTTCTATAGTAACCATTTTACTCACTTTTGGAGGGTCTATCCTGACTTTTAAAAATGGTTTTCTAAATAGTGGATTAGGGGAACTAATTTTTATTCTACTGCCGGTAATAATCTTTTTTGCCATAGGAAGATATGATATAAAAAGTACGTTAAATT
This sequence comes from Ruminiclostridium josui JCM 17888, assembly GCF_000526495.1. NCBI lineage: Bacteria > Bacillati > Bacillota > Clostridia > Eubacteriales > Oscillospiraceae > Ruminiclostridium > Ruminiclostridium josui. Next base: position 1,845,777 of record NZ_JAGE01000001.1, read on the forward strand.
TAAGAGGGACCAGACCCATAAATTATTTGCTTGTGGTTTTCTTAACATTGTTTGGAATGCCTGTAGTAGGAGCTCTCAATGCAATAACCTTTGCATTAATAAGAGAAATGTTTGGGAAAAATTTGCCTATACCAAAGGTAATTGTCAATGATGTACCTACTCTTTTTATAGCTTTACTGGTTATAGGGGTTTCCGCTGCAGTTTGCGAAGAGGTTATGTTTCGTGGACTTATACAGAATGGTTACCGTAAATATGGAGTGGCCGTTTCTATTGGAGTAACATCTGTATTATTTGGTCTTCTGCACCGTGATATTCAAAAGACTGTAAGTACTATCCTACTTGGTGCATTAATAGGTTTTATTGTATATAGAACAGGAAGTATATTTACAGGAATGATTGCCCATTTTACAAATAATGCTTCGGCGGTACTATTATCTTTTATGGCATCCAAAATGTCGTGGTACTTGAATGAAGAAGGTATACAGCAATCACAAAATTTTGATTTTTCGAATTTGCCTACGGCTTCCATTATAATCGCCTTATTGTTCTATGCCATAATTTATATGGGCTTAGTTTCAGGTTTTGTAGCTTTGCTGTACGCATTTTATAGAAGTACAAAGAAGGATGTAAAAGCAATGGAGGAGGAAGCAGGTAGACGCGAATTTAAACATGAAAAAATCGGTTTATCAGCGGTTTTAAGTATGCTGCCGGGACTTGTAATTATTTTATTTACATTCTTGTATCAGATAATGAAATTAAAATGGGGCTAAATCAAAAAAATGGGCTTTAGCCCATTTTTTTATTTAAGAAGTCTTATATCATTACCTGCTAGAACCAACCTGTCAAAATAGCCTACAATCCTTGATGTAATACGTTCTGTATATAACTCAAAGAGTTTTTTAGGACCTATATTCGTAGAAATAATAGTTTTACATGTACGACTTGTGTTTTGAGATTGTCTGCTGTTAAGTATATTTAATAACTCTGCATATCTCGCATCACTTAATGGTTCAGTACCAAGATCATCTATTATCAGCAGTTCTACCGAAAAAATACTCTGATATTTATCATCGGCGTATTCGTCTTCTTTGTAGTTTCTCATTTTATGTTCTGTGATAATATCAAACAGAGCAGGAGCTGTGAGGTACAGCACAGTTCTACCCTGATTTATGAGTTCTCTTGCAATACAGAATGATAAAAATGTTTTTCCCACTCCGGTTCTCCCGTTGAAAAAAATGTTTTTTTGGTTTGGATCATCTATATTTTTAATGAACTCAATACAACTTTTCTTTATATTGATTATATTTTCCCTTGGAGATATCCCGATACCATACTTAGCTTCATTTATTTCGTCAGGGTAAAGCATTTCATTAAAGTTATCAAAACATTCATTGCCATTAACATTTATATTTGACTGGGCAAATAAATGGGTTATAATTTGCTGTTTGTAACAGGAACACCGCTGTGAACCTGTAGTATCAGTTATATATCCCGTATCCTTGCACTTTTCACACTGGTATGGTGTGAAAAGGTAGTTAGAGCTTATATTGTGTTCAGCCAGCAATTTATTTTTTGATGACGTAAGCTCCTCTATTTTCTCAGTAAGTTCATTTAAAATAGCTGACTTGTCCCCGATTGATGATAATATAAGCCTATTGTATTTAATTCCCAGACTATTAATCATGCTTTCAATTTCACGAAGCTGGGGGATTTTTTCATATAGCTGTTGTTTTCTTTGTTCCACAATATCTGCGGCAAGTTTTTGTCGTCTTTCGTACTCTCTCGCAATAATATTATGTATATCCCTATTCATAAACTACCTCTTTCATCCTTTTATATGGTTACCTATTTGAGGTGTTTGTAAAAAAGTTTTCAAAATATTCATCGTCATACTCTCTTTGCTCAAAGTTATCTCTTTGAGACTGTTTAGGCTTAGCCTTTTGTGTACCATGGCTGGCTTGTGGCTGGGACTTGATACTGTTTTCATATCCAAGTATTTCTTCAGCAGTTACCAGTCCTAGATCATGCCAGCGGGTTAATACATTGTTAAGAAACTTAAAGTCAGGATTTGTCTTTCCTACAGTTTTTTTCAAGGCAAGTTCAATAACATCAAACCCGTACTTGTAATCAATAACCCATTTTTCTACATACTCACTTTCGTATTCTGTCAGGGCCCTTCTAAGACGAAGCTTCTTGATAATGGTACCTTTTATGCCACGAACTTGTGCCATGTCCTCGAAGTACTTTTCAAGGTCAAAAAAGTTTTGAATACCCCTTCTGTGCCAGTTTGTTGCAACTGCCTCTATATAACTTTTGTGGAAAGTGTTATTGTCATGACAGTACTTAAAAAGGGTGTACATGACATCCTCATCAAACTTGTATATAGTAAACCAGTTATCTATAGTCAGATACCAGCTTGGGGCCATAAGACCCTGAAAGAACTTTGAATTAATTGCAGCAAGTGTATTGTTTCTGCTTTTGTTCTTCTCAAAGTTCTCATTTGCCTGCTCAGGAGATGATATGGACTTTAACCGATACATTCTCTTTATTTCAGCTTCTTTTAAGTCATTTAGCTGTATTTTGTCTTCTACCCAGTTGATAACTTCCAGATTATCAAGGCTGGTCAGGGCAGACTTAACCTCATCCAGAGACAGATTAAGAGTCTTTGCAAGTTCGTCTGTGGTTACCTTCTTATTATGTTTGCAAAGGAACAGCATATATATATATACCTTTACACATGTGCTGTCCATAGAAGGCACATACTGGCTGATAAAAATATCTGACACCAGTGTGTCAGAGTAAAGTAATGACTTGAAATCCTCAAAATACATTTTGACTCCCGTAAACTTTATTATATTATAATTTTATACTAATAATATTAATATAATTATAGCATATAAAAGACTAATAATTTATTAGTAATAATTATATAATATAAAACAATTGGGAAATAAAATTTATTACTATTGGTTAAACGCTTAAAAGTGACAGATGCTTATATTAAAATTTCACTTTTAGTATAAATCCTTATTGAATTTCATTAAAAATTCACAAAATTTGAAATTAATACAAAAATAAATTTCAAAAAGTATTGACTTACAGGTTGTTTTAGTGGTAACATACTAATTAATAAAAGCAAAGGCGCTGCAGATATGTTTCTGTAGTGCCTTTATTTTATTTTCAAATTTTAAAAATGAATAGTAGCCATTGTATGGACTGATAAATTTATATTTATTTTGTACATATAGGTGTGCTATCCACGATGACGTGTTTTTGCAAATTTAATTTGTAATAATGCGTTTTTTTATTTTCAAATTAAGATAAGGAGTTGATTTAATGTTTAATTCAGTTGATGTAATTTGGACTTTGATAGCAGCAGCCCTTGTGTTTTTTATGCAGGCGGGATTTGCAATGGTAGAAACAGGGTTTACACGAGCAAAAAATGCAGGAAATATAATTATGAAAAATCTTATGGATTTTGCATTGGGTTCATTAGTTTTTTGGTTTATAGGTTTTGGTATTATGTTTGGAACTAGTAAGTTTGGAATTATTGGATTACCAAGTTTTTTTGCCACTGGGGATGGAGTTAATGAAGCATTACCGGGTTCAGTCTTTCTTATATTTCAGACTGTGTTTTGCGCAACCGCGGCAACAATTGTTTCAGGTGCTATGGCTGAACGAACAAAGTTTATATCATACTGTATCTACAGTGTAATAATAAGTGTGTTTGTTTATCCTGTATCAGGTCATTGGATATGGGGCGGCGGTTGGTTGTCAGAATTGGGTTTCCATGATTTTGCAGGGTCTACAGCAGTTCACATGGTAGGTGGACTTGCCGCTTTGATTGGTGCTAAAATTCTTGGACCTCGTATAGGAAAGTATGACAAAAACGGAAAACCAAAGGCTATACCGGGACATAGCCTTACATTGGGTGCTCTTGGTGTATTTATACTATGGTTTGGATGGTTTGGATTCAACCCAGGTTCAACAGTTTCAGCTACTGGGGATGGTACTCTAACATCTATGGGAAATATATTTATTACTACAAACTTGGCAGCGGCTTCAGCTGCAACAGTTGCAATGATAATTACATGGCTCAGATATAAAAAACCTGATGTGTCCATGACTTTGAATGCTGCATTAGGTGGTCTTGTAGCAATAACTGCAGGCTGTGATGCAGTAAGTGCCAAGGGAGCTGTTGTAATTGGTATTATAGCAGCATTTGTACTTGTATTTGGAATAGAGTTTATTGACAAAGTAGCTAAAATTGATGACCCAGTTGGAGCAATAGGTGTACACGGGTTATGCGGTGCAACAGGAACTCTTTTGGTTGGTATATTTGCTACAGATGGAGGACTTTTGTATGGAGGCGGATTTAATTATTTAGGAATACAGTTACTTGGGGTAGTATCAGTTGCAGCATGGGTTACTGTAACTATGGTTATATTCTTTACAATAATCAATAAGACTGTAGGGCTTAGGGTATCCCGTGAAGAGGAAATCGCAGGTCTTGATATTGAAGAACATGGACTTGTTAGTTCATATGCAGATTTTATGCCAATACTAAGTATTTCAGAAAATACCGATGAAGCAGCAGTAACCATTGATAAAGCAGTACCGGTTATTCATAAGAAATCAGATTCACCAGTAGGCTCTGATGTAAAAATCACTAAAATAGAAATTGTGACTAAGCAAACTAAGTTTGAAGCTTTAAAAGAAGCTATGAATAGTATTGGAGTAACAGGAATGACAGTATCAAATGTTTTAGGATGCGGTATGCAAAAGGGAGGTACCGAATACTACCGTGGAGTCGAAATGGAAATAAAACTTCTGCCAAAAATAAGAGTAGAAATTGTTGTATGCAAAATTCCTGTTTTAACTGTAATAAATACAGCAAAAAAAGTACTTTATACAGGTAATATAGGTGATGGAAAAATATTTGTTTACGATGTGGAGAATGTGTTAAAAGTACGTACGGGTGAAGAAGGATATGATGCATTACAAGATGATTAATTATTTTAGATAAGTGTAGTTTCCCCATATTTTCAAGCCAAACCTTTTAAGATTTAGTTTTTTAATGGGTTTGGCTTGTTTTTTGATGATTTTTTATAAAATGTTAATGTTTAACAGTACACACTATGGGTATAATAAAAGTATCGTAATTAGACTAAATGTACGAAATAATATGATTGCATTATGGTATTAATAGGAGGATTACTATGATTAGTGAAAAAATGAATGATTTATTAAACAGACAGGTTCAGAAGGAATTTTACTCTGCTTACTTATATCTTGGGTTTGAAGCATATTTTCAACACCAGAATCTTGACGGATTTGCAAATTTCTTTCATGTACAGGTTCAGGAAGAACGAGATCATGCAATGAAGTTTTTCAATTACATTACTCAAGCTGGTGGAAAGGTAAAACTATATCAGGTTGATGAGCCAGAAGATAAATTCAATACTCCCGAGGAGATATTTGCTTATACATTGAAACATGAACAAGAGGTCACAAAATCCATATATAATTTGGTGGATAACGCACTTGCAGAAAAGGATCACGGAACCAACTCTTTTCTCCAATGGTTTGTAACTGAGCAGGTTGAAGAGGAAGCAACGGTTGACAAGGTGCTGAAAAAACTTCAGTTAATAAAAAATGACCCTCATGCTTTGCTTATGCTGGATGCGGAACTTGCTACTAGAGTATACACAGCTCCTGCAGCAGAAACAGTTTGATAATTTTTTTTATATAATAAAAAACCCGCCGGTTCATTGTGAACCTTGCGGGTTTTTCACTACCTAAGTTTCTTATTTGAATGATGCCCAGTTTAAATATACAAATCCGAGCTTTGTTACTACATAACCTTGCAAGTTCTTATCTACAATGATTGGATCAGTATAGAAGAATAGTGGTACAACGCCTGTCTCATCCATGAGGAACTTTTCTGCGTCATGGTACAATTGTACACGTTTTGCAGAGTCAGTTTCTTTTTTTGCATCAGCGATTGCTTTATCGTATGCAGCATTCTTATATTTTGAGTTATTCTGAGGGTTATTTGAAGTTAGCAAATCCATGAATGTTGAAGGATCCATGTAGTCTCCAACCCAACCGTCACGAGCGATATCAAATAAACCATTCTTTCTGGACTCTTGGAATACATTCCATTCCTGAGCCTGAATTTCAACTTCGATTCCCAGATTTGTCTTCAACTGCTGTTGAATTGCTTCAGCAACTGCTTCATGTCCGGAACCTGTATTTAAACCAAAGGTTACTTTAGGGAAACCTTTGCCATCAGGATATCCTGCTTCAGCTAAAAGTTTCTTTGCTTCAGCAACATTCTTCTCATAATCTTCAGGTTTAACTGAGTAGAAATCTCCGCCTTTTGTACGGAAATCAGGGTCTTGGCTTACATCAGCTATACCGTAAGGTATAAAGCCTGATGCAGGAGTTTCACCTGCTTTTCTAACCTTCTCAGTAATATAGTTACGGTCAATTGCAAGAGATACTGCTTTTCTTACCTTTGGGTTATCAAATGGTGCTTTGGTATTAAGCAAATCCAAGTAGTAAGTTCCAAGCTGTGGGAAAAGATGAAGATTTCCGGCTTCTTTCTCCGCAGGAATTTCATCGTGTGGTATATTTCTTGCAAAAGATAATTGTTTGTTTTTGAAAGCACCAAGAATAGCATTTGGATCATTCATCAACAACCATTCAATCTTTGGTGCAACGATATTGTTTTTATCCCAGTAGTTGTCATTCTTTTCAAATACCAACTTTGATGAGTGTTTCCACTCTTTCAAAACATATGGACCGTTTCCAATGTAAGTTTTTGGATCAAGAGTCCATTTGTCAGGATTTTTTGATACAATATCTTCTCTTAATGGAACAAGAGTTGGGAAAGCTACGATTTCAGTAAAGAATGGGCAAACATTTTCCAGAGTTACTTCAAGTGTAGTATCATCAATAGCTTTAACTCCTAATGTATTTATGTCAGCACCATTAGTATTAATAGCTTCGCCATTCTTAACAAAATACAGATAATAAGCATAGTCAGAAGCTGTTTTTGGGTCAACTGCTCTCTTCCATGAATAAACAAAATCATTTGCAGTTACAGCTTTACCGTCAGACCATTTTGCATCCTTACGGATATGGAATGTATAAACTTTGTTATCTGCACTTATATCCCATTTTTCAGCAGTTCCGGGAACAATTTTACCCTCTTTGTCATAAGTAGTTAAACCTTCAAAAGCACAGTTAATATAAGTACCACCATCTAGAGACTTATTAAGAGAAGGATCTATAGATGCTGGCTCTGATGCAATACTTGCACTAATGCCTTTAGTACCGCTAGAAGTAGAGCTTCCACAACCGGCAAATACAGTTAGTATAGCCGCCAGTGAAAGTACAATAGCTAATATTCTTTTCATTTTTGTCATACCCCCTATTATTTTATTTAGTTAAAAATCCATTTTTGCAACATGTATATTTTCTCGTAAATAAAAAGATTTTATACAGAACTTTTTCTTTTGCTCCAAATGTCGACCTCACCGAAGCATACGAGTTTTTATATATTACTTTCTTGCAATATGGAAAAATTTAATCAATTATATTTCTCCTGCAAAATGGCATGATACATAATGTCCGTTACCACGGTCTACTAATTCTGGTGTTTTTTGAGAGCAAATATCTTTTGCATATGGACATCTTGTCCTGAATTTGCAGCCTGACGGCGGATTAACAGGAGAAGGTATTTCCCCTTTAAGAATTATACGATTACGCTTCTTTGCAGTATCAGGATTAGGCTCAGGAATAGCCGTCAGTAGCGCTCTGGTATAAGGATGCATTGGATTTTTATACAATTCCTCTGACTCAACCAATTCAACTATATGACCAAGATACATAACACCAACCCTGTCACATGTATGCCTAACTACTCCCAAATCATGGGATATAAACAGGTATGTGAGATTTAGCCTGTCCTGCATTTCCTCAAGTGTATTGATTATCTGTGCTCTTATAGAAACGTCCAATGCTGAAACAGGTTCATCACAAACTATAAAGTCCGGTTGTACTGCGATTGCTCTGGCAATTCCTATTCTTTGACGTTGTCCTCCTGAAAATTCATGAGGATAACGGGATGAATGTTCTGTATTAAGACCTACAAGTGTTAAAAGCTCCCTTATCTTATCTGCTCTGTCACTTTTAGAGCTTGCCAAACCATGTATATCCAAAGCTTCTCCCACAATATCGGATACAGTCATACGTGGATCCAGTGATGCATACGGATCCTGAAAGATATACTGCATTTTTTTTCTATATGGAAGTAATTTCTTCCCTTGGAATTTAGTAATATCTACTCCGTCAATTTTTACAGTTCCGCTGGTAGGATTATAGATTCGCAGAATAGAACGTCCTAAGGTAGTTTTTCCTGAACCTGATTCTCCCACTAAGCCTAGCGTTTCACCTTTATATATGTCAAAAGTTACATCATCTACTGCTTTAACATATGCCTTCTTTCCGGCACTGTTTTTAATTGTGAAATATTGCTTCAGATTTTTTACTTCAACTAAAGGTGATTTATTTTTATTTGAGTTATTTTCCATTTTTCTGCTCCTCCATGCTTTCTTTTGCCCGCTCATCCATTAACCAGCAAGAAGTAGTATGACCATCAGCTTCTACATAAGCTTCCGGCATGTTGTTAATACAGACTTTAAGACATTCCTCGCATCTTGGGGCAAAGGCACATCCGGAGGGGAGATGAAGCAAATCAATGGGGTTTCCCTTAATAGGAATAAGCTTCGAACCCTTAGTGTTCAAGTCGGGTAATGAACGTAAAAGCCCCTTGGTATAAGGATGACGTGGGTTTTTAAATATGCTGTAAACTGATCCCTGTTCAACTATTTTCCCGCCGTACATAACAATAATATCGTCAGCCATATCTGCTACTATTCCTAAATCATGAGTAATAAGAACAATGGCCATGCCGGTCTTTTTCTGTATATCTTTTAAGAGCTCAAGAATCTGTGCCTGTATGGTAACGTCAAGTGCTGTTGTGGGTTCATCAGCAATCAGCAGTTTTGGCTCGCCTGCAAGTGACATAGCTATCATAGCCCTTTGTCTCATACCACCTGAGAATTCATGGGGGTATTGAGAAAGTCTTTTTTCAGGCTCATTTATACCTACAAGTGACAGTAGTTCTATAGACCTTTTCTTAACTTCTTCCTTAGAGATTTTTCCATACTTGTGATATAGGGACTCTGCTATCTGATTCCCTATAGTAAAAACAGGATTAAGACAAGTCATAGGGTCTTGAAATATCATTGCTACTTCATTTCCCGCAATCTGAAGTCTTTCCTGTTTAGTCATTTTGGAAACATCTTTACCGTCAAATATAATGCTTCCGCCTACAATTTTTCCTGGTTTATCAATAAGTCCGATAACAGAATAAGATGAAACACTTTTTCCTGAACCTGACTCTCCTACAATACCAAGAACTTTACCGGGTTCAAGTGAATAGCTTATTCCGTTGACGGCTTTAACTTCACCTGCCGGAGTAAAAAATGAAACTTCTAAATCTTTTATTTCAAGTAGTTTTTTATTCATAGCAATTACCTCACCTGCCCCTTAAGAGGCATTTAATAATTATCTAAAAGTGTATATCCTGTATTATTTAAGGTATACCCGTATCTTTCAAAATTAACCTTCTAATTATTACAAAATACAACATAAAATTACAAATGCTACTTTTTCATTCTTGGGTCTAAAGCATCTCTCAGTCCATCTCCAAAAAGGTTGAAGGACAGAATAATAATACTTATAGCTGATGCTGGAAATATAAGCATATAAGGATATGAATATATTCCCTTTAAAGCTATTTGAGAAAGAGAGCCCAGAGAAGCCATAGGTGATGATACACCAAGACCTATGAAGCTTAAAAATGATTCTGTAAATATTGCTTCAGGTATTTTAAGAGTAGTTACAACTATTATCTGTCCTATACAGTTTGGAATCAGATGTTTAAATATAATAGATCTGTTGCTTGCACCAAGTACTTTAGCAGCCAGAACAAATTCCTGCTCTTTAAGAGCCAAAATCTGGCCACGAACTATTCTAGCCATATCTACCCAGTATAAAAGAGCCATAACCAGAAATATACTTATAAGACCAACACCCATGCTATTGAGAAAAGCAGGTGCGTGGCCTGACTGAATATAAATATCAATAGGTTTCTTCAATACAACCTGCAATAGAATTACTATAAGAATTGTGGGAACCGAGTATACTATGTCAACAATTCTCATCATGATATTATCAACCCAACCTCCAAAAAATCCAGAAATTGCACCGTAGATAATACCGATAATTGATATCATTATTGCTGCTACTACACCAACTGCAAGAGAAATTCTTGCACCTATCATTGTTCTTGTGAACAGGTCTCTACCTAGACTATCAGTACCGAATATATGCTGCATGCTTGGCTTTAAGTTTTCTTGGCCTTTTAGTATCTGCTCATATGAGTATGGAGAAACTATTGGTCCTATGATAGCAGCCAGTATAATCAAAATAATAACGACTAGAGCTCCAGTAGCCACTTTATTAGCTCTTAATCTGTTCCATGCATCCCTCCAATAACTAACAGATGGACGCATAACCTCAGCTGTTGCCTTTTCCTCGTCTGTGGCAGGCAAAAATAAATTTTTTTCCAAAACTTTTGAATTATTCATAGTATTCATTAATGTCACCCGCCCCTTAATTGATAATGTTGATTCTAGGATCAACGAATCTGTATACTACATCAACAATGAAATTCATTAAAATTAGGATTGCTCCGAAGAAAATCGTTACTCCCATTACAGTAGTGTAATCTCTTCCAGTTATACTGGTAACAAAAGTGCTTCCCAAACCCGGAATGGAAAATATTGATTCAATTACGAATGAACCTGTAAGAACAGACGCAACCATTGGTCCGGCATAAGTTACTACAGGAAGAATTCCGTTTCTTAAAGCGTGTTTAAATATAACAGTCTTGTCTGAAAGACCTTTTGCCCGAGCTGTTCTGATATAATCTTGATTTATAACATCAAGCATGGATGAACGCATGAGCCTCGTTATAAAACTCAAAGGGAAGAACGATAGTGCAAAGCCTGGTAAAATGTAGCTGGAAACAGTGCTTAAATCGCTAATTGTAGGTAATATTTTTAGTTGTACGCCAAAAATAATCATACTAATTGTGGCAACTACAAAGCTTGGAACTGCAATTCCAAAGGTCACAATCAACATAATGAGCCTGTCTACAACAGTATTTTTTTTAAGTGCGCTCAATACCCCAAGAATAGTTCCAATTATCATTGCCAATGCGCTGGCGAAAATACCAAGCCTAAGTGAATAAGGGAACTTTTGAGCTATTATGTCTTTTACATCCTGACCAATCAGTTGTATTGACTGCCCAAAATCACCATGAAGCACATTCTTTGCATAATTGAGATACTGAACCCCTAAAGGTTTGTCCAGACCATATTTTGCATTTAGATTGGCTAACATTTCAGCAGTCATCTTCTTTTCACCTATAAAAGGATTACCTGGTACAAAATGCATCAAAAAGAATGTAAGTGTAAACATAATCCATAAAGTCAAAAGTGAGACCAATAACCTTTTGATTATATATTTTGCCATTTAAAGACCTCCTAACCGCATTTATATAATGCGGCATATTAAGAATAATTATTAAAGTAAATACCAATAACAAAAATAATCGTTACTGGACATAATTACAGACCCATTTGGACACAAAAAAAACAATCAATCTGAATATTTGTTTATGACAACATTGTCATTTTGGGAAACAAATTGATGTGTAACTTGCAAAAGGTATCAAAAAATGTCTTCGTATTGTCGAATTATACACCAAAATGAAGGAAAGTTCAATAATTTATTCACTTATTGACTCTTGTAAAATATTGTATTTAAGCGGGTTTCAAGGTTTTGGTCATTCTAACTAATCCAAATGATAAAAGTTTGGTAAAAATACCCATTAATTCATTAATCTAATAATATGTTAACATAATAAAGCGGTGAATGGTTAGAGTTTTAAATTATATTATTAATGTAAAGTTATAATACGTTAACATAATAAAGCAAAATAGTATAAAGATATACATGAATTAATGAAAAATAAAAAGTGGTCGGCTGATTTAGCGACCACTTTTTTGATATAAATTTACAGTCTGAATTTATTGATTTCACTATCCAATTGTTGAGCCATAATAGCCAAGTCACTTGAAGCCTTTGCTATTATCTCCATTGCAGAAAGTTGCTGCTGACTTGAAGCTGAAATTTCTTCGGAACTGGCTGCGGATTCTTCCGCTAAAGTTGTCAGATCATGTGTATGGCTTGAAATTTCTTTGGAGGCTTTGTCAATTGTGGCTAGCATTTCAGATACTTTCTTAGTTTTATCTGCGATAGCTTCTACAGATGTTTTTATTTTATCAAAAGCATGTTTTGTAATATTAACAGCAGAAGACTGTTCAGCCTCTATTTCTTTTGCTCTTTCTATTTTATTGGCTGTTATAGTGTTCTTTGCTATTATTGCTTGAATTATGGCAGTAATTTCTTTAGCAGCAGAGGATGATTCTTCAGCTAGCTTGCGTATTTCATCTGCAACCACCGCAAAGCCTTTACCGGCTGCTCCGGCTCTGGCAGCCTCTATAGCGGCATTTAATGACAATAAATTTGTCTGAGATGCTAAAGAATTTATTACATCTGATATACTTCCTACCTTAATAATAGACTTGCTTAAGTCTTCCAATGACTTGTTTACATCTTCAGAAACAGAAATATTTTCCTGTACCTTTTGGGATGCTAATATTACGGCCTCATAGCCTTCTGAAACAGCTTCTAGTGACAGTATTACCGCTTTCTCATTTTCGATGGTAGCGTCATTGGCTTGGGATATGTGTTCTGCAATTTCTGTAATATGCCCACTGGTTTTGCTTACAACTTCTGCCTGGTTGGCATTTCCCTTTGCAATTTCGTCAAGTGATTGGGTTACACGGGTAATACTCTTTGTACTCTCGGCAGTAGAAGCTGTCAGCTCTTCAGAATTAGCAGCCATGGTACCTGATATATTGTGTAGCTTGGTAATAGTATTATGTAAGGAGTGTCTCATATCTGATATGGAATTAATTATTATGCCAATTTCATCCCTGCGCTTAATCATTGAATTGTATGATTCATCAAAAACTAAATCAAAACCCGCTGTTTTTCTTATAATGGAAACAATAGTTGAAATGGGACATGTTATTGATCTGACAATTATAGCTCCTATCAATATACAGATTAGAGAAACGGCTATTATCAAAATAATCAGAAAAAGGGATGCTTGTCTTGCAGATTCCAGACTTTTCTTATACACATCCGAAGCTTCTTTTATGTTGGCGTTTATAAGACTAGTTACACTTGATTCAAGTTTGCGAAATACAGTATCACCTTTATCACTGTATAGGGTGGAGGCTTCTGGGGTGTTGCCCGATGTGGATAATTCAATAATCTTATTCTTGATTTCTTTCCATGCTGTTAGGTTCTCTTTTATTGATGCATATATCATTGCTCCTTCAGAACCTAAATTTGAAGTAGAAATTTTTTTAATGCCATCGTCGAGATTTTTTTCTTTTCCTATAATATCGCTTAGAACAGCCATTTGATAACTTGTGTCATCAGACGCAATAAGCCTTAAGATATTTGTAAAATCGGTCATTAAATCAGTTCCGGCGTTACTTAGATTTGCAACTTGATTAAGATTATTATTATACATGGTGTTAAGAGCTTCCTGGGCCTTCCTAGTCTGAAGCCAGCCCATACTCCCAACAAGAACCATTCCAATAATCATTGCAAATATTAATAACACAAGCTTTACTCTTATCTTAGCATTATCCATTAGTTTAAACATGGTACATATCCCCCTTATAATTTTATGAAATTAACCATTAGGAAAGTACATTATAAGAAAACTAAAATGCCAAAAGTAAAACTTTAGAATAACTTAAGTTGCCCGAACCATTAGTTTACTCAATGGCCATTAAAACTTAAATTACAAATAAAAATAGATATTAATTTTATCATTAATATATTATTAGTATACTATTAAATATGGAATAATGTCAAATATTTGACATAATACTTATTTTTTTCTAATTATGTGTCAAGAAATTACAAATTGTGTAGTTTTGGGAGGGTTTTGGTGGATGTGCAAAAAACTATTTATATCATTTATTCATATGAATAAAAACCGCAACTTTTGTTTTGAAAAGTTGCGGTTTTTTATATAGTTTATTTGAGCCTACGTTATTGTGTTATATAACATCAAGAAATTTTTACGTGTTAAGCAAATTAATTATCTATGCTCTAGCGAACTATTTAAAATAATCTAAAGCAACCCATGCATATGCACCTATATAATATCCACTTGAACCTAGGCTTATATTACTATTAGCACCGTCTGTTGCAACCCAAGTATAACCATTCGCATGCACTTTATGAGCATACCATAACCGTTGGTCTGCACCTTTAGGAATAGTTGTTATTATACCATAAGATGTACCAGGACCTTTTCGTATATTTACATTATCAGTTGCTGTATAAAACCTATTAGTAGTAGTTGTCTTTAGATATGAACTATTAATATATCCTGTTGTTTCTGTTTTACTATTAAAAATTCTTATTTTAATCCAGGATCCAGATGTTCCTTGATATTGACCAGTCCAAAGTACAGTATTTGCAGGGATTATCCCATATGAAGCATAGGATGTACCAGGACCTTTTCGTACATTAACATTATCAGTTGTATAATATGTAGAAAATGTTGCTCCGGTTGTATATGCATTAACAGTGGTGGGTTGTAATACATTAACTCCTGTAATAACAACCGCTAGAATCATAAAAAATGTTTTTTTAATGAAATTCTCAATATTTTTCATAAAATCCTCCTAAATCTACAATTTGCAACAAATTATACCTTAATTATACATAAATGTAAAGTACGTTTTGATTTGAGCTGTAAAATAATAATGCTGAATAAGTTATAAATGTGAGCAAATAAAGTATTTATAAGGATATTTTATTATATAAATAGTGAATAAAAATCCTTAATAAGGGTGAAAGAATGGTAGAGAAACTGAAATTAGTATCAGTAAATAAAAATACTACAATAGACTATTTAAACAAGATGAAGTCAAAACGGTGTCAAATATTCTAAAATGTAAATGGAAAATAAAATAACAAAACCCTCTAAGCTAATTACTTAGAGGGTTTCAATTTGGCGCGCCCGGCAGAGATCGAATCCACAACCTTCTGGTCCGTAGCCAGACGCTCTATCCAGTTGAGCTACGGGCGCATTTATTTTGCGTATAAATCATGACGCACATAATATGATAATACATATTAATGCAAAAAGCAACCATTTACTAAAAATAATTTTTTCCAATTAGTGAAAGCTCATAATTGGAAACTTCTATATTTTAATAAGCTTCTTATATTATGTTAAAATAGAATTACTATAAAGAAATTGAGAACTTTTATTCAGAATAAACCCCATATGGGAGGTAGAAATTTGAGACACGTCTTTATAATAAATCCCGCTGCCGGGAAGGGAAGGGCTTTGGAGCTTATACCGGTAATTGAGAACTATTTCAAGGGGACACACCATAAGTATGTATTAAAAATAACTGAGTATCCGGGACATGCAACAAAAATTGCCCGTGAATACGCAGAGAGTGAAATATGCAGGATATACTCCATTGGTGGGGATGGGACTGTAAATGAAATAGTAAACGGGATAGCAGGAACAAGAGCTTCCTTGGGGGTTATACCAGCAGGCTCTGGAAATGATTTTATAAGAAGCATACATGGAGAATATAAGGCTAAGGAAATAGTATCTGAAACCATAAGCGGAGAGGAAAGAAGTTTAGATTTGGCAAGGGCAAACGGGAAATACTTTATAAATATTTCTTCCATAGGGTTTGATGCCGATATTGTTTATAATGCCCGGAAATTTAAAAGACTGCCGTATATACCAGGAAGAATGGCATACCTGTTTTCATTAATATATACAACTTTCAAAAATAAAATAAATGAGGTAAAAGTCACTATAGACGATAATGAGGAGTTTGATTTAAAAATACTTCTTGCCGCAGTTGCCAACGGAAGGTTTTATGGCGGGGGAATGCTGCCTGTCCCAGATGCAGTTCTGGATGACGGATTCCTTGATGTATGTCTAGTTAGAGAAGTTAGTAGGTTCAAGATTTTAACATTATTTCCAAAGTATATAAAAGGTGAACACGGACAATTAGAATATGTTAGCTTTAAAAGAGCAAAGAAAATAAAAATTGAAAGTAAAGACACAATCGCACTTAATATAGACGGAGAAATTCTTACAGGAAAGGAAATTGAGTTTGAAATACTAAAAGGGGCTATTAATGTAATTTATCCTGTAGGTATGACAACTAACGAAAGTGTAGTTAATATTTAATCGAGGGAGGGACAAAATGAAAATAATTCACACAGGAGACTGGCATATTGGAAAAATGGTAAATGAGTTCAGTATGCTGGAGGATCAGGAATATATACTTAATCAACTTATATCCGTGATATCAGATGAAAAACCTGATGCTTTAGTAATCGCAGGAGATATATTTGACAGGAGCATACCCCCTGTAGATGCCATTGAACTGGTGGACAGAGTTTTCAATACTGTCCTTCTTGAACTCAAAGTTCCTATTCTTGCTATTGCAGGAAACCATGACAGTGCTGAGCGTTTATCATTTGCCAGTAAAATATTAACAAATAACGGGCTGCATATCGTGGGGCGCTTTGACGGTAATGTTCGAAAAGTGGTATTACAAGATAATTTTGGTTCGGTTAACTTCTATCTTTTGCCCTACTCAGACCCACGTAATATAAGGCATATATTGCAGGATAACGAAATATCTACCCATGACGATGCCATGAAAAAGCTTATTGAAAAAGTGGGGCAAGAAATGCATGAAAATGAAAGAAATGTAATGATTACCCATGGGTACATAACATATCTTGGAGGACATGCGGAAATTACCAGTGAATCAGAGAGACCCCTTAGTATCGGAGGTACGGATATGGTTAATTCATGTTATTTTAACTCCTTTACCTATACTGCCCTTGGACATCTACATGCGCCTCAACGGGCAGGTGCAGATAATATAAGGTATTCTGGCTCTTTGCTGAAATACTCCTTTTCGGAGGTTAACCAGAAGAAGGGGATAAATGTAGTTGAAATTGACGGTAATGGTAATTCACATGTAAATTTGATAGAACTTAAACCTAAGAGGGATATGCGAATTATAAAAGGCCCTATAGGGGAGCTTTTAAAGCCTGAAGTGTACGCAGCTTCAAATACTGATGATTATATATATGCAATATTAACAGACAAAGGCGAGCTTATTGACCCTATATCAAAGCTAAGAAGCGTTTATCCTAATGTAATGGGACTTACAAAGGAAAGTGTAATGATTCGGGATGATAATAAAACTTCCGCCTCCGAGGGCTATAAATCCAAGGCAAAAATAGAGCTGTTTCAGGAATTCTATAGCTCAATACAGGGGGAACCTTTGACACAGGAAGAACTAAAAATTGTGGAGAGGGTAATAGGTGAGGTAGAAACAGGAGGGAGTAAATGAAACCGTTAAAACTTACAATTAGTGCCTTCGGGCCGTATGCACAAAAACAGGTTATTGATTTTACTACCCTTACCGAACAGATATTCGTAATATCGGGGCCAACAGGGGCAGGAAAGACTACAATTTTTGACGCTATTAGCTTTGCACTTTTCGGTGAAGCTTCAGGAAGCAGCAGGGACAGGGATAGTCTGCGAAGCGATTTTGCAGAACCGGGGATAGAGACATTTGTTGAAATGGAGTTTGAGCTCAAAGGTAAAATATACAGAATAAGAAGATCCCCTCAGCAGGAGCAAAAGAAGCTAAGGGGAGAAGGGTACACCATAAGGAATGCCGATGCAGAGCTTCTGATGCCGGACGGAACTTTGATTACAAAAATAATAAATGTAGATGAGCGTATAAATCAGCTTCTTGGTATTAATAAATCACAATTTAAGCAAATTGTAATGCTTCCTCAGGGAGAATTCAGAAAACTTCTGGAATCTGACAGTAGCGATAGGGAAATTATTTTCAGAAAGATATTTGGAACTGAGGATTTTGCAGAAATACAAAAAAGACTTGATGAAGATAGAGCCTGTCTGGAAAAATCCGTTCATGACCTTAAAACGGAGATAGCTACCCATATAAATCATTTTGATGTAGGGGAGGACCTAGCACTGGATGAAATCAGGACTGCTCAAAATGTTAATTTTACGCAGTTTATTGATAGAGTCCAACTGCTGATGCAACAGGACAAGTCTATAATAGATGAAATCAAGGCTGAATTAAATACTACGGCAAAAGAACAGGCCTTGCTTCAGAAAGAGATTACAAAATGTACAGAAGTAAACAAAAAGCTTTCAGACACAGCGCAATCAAAACAACAGTACGAAGGTCTTAAAGCCAGAGAGAATGAGTTCCGTGAAAAGGAGAAAATTCTTGAATATGCAAGAAAAACTTTGCCTATAAGTGAAGTAGATGAGCAGTGCAGGAAAGTAGAGAAAGCACTGGAAGTAAAGACCGAAGAATTGGAGCTGGCAAAGCAGGAACTTGAGAAACGGAAGTTGGAGTTCAGAAATACAGAGGAGAGCTTAAATACTCATATAGGATTGGAACCTGAAATAAAAAAACATGAGACTGAACTTGCATTATTGGAAAAGATGCTTCCAAAGGTCATCCAATATGATAAGGGATTAAAACAGTTAGAGAATGTCAGAGAAGAGTATACCAAAGCAACAGGAGAACTTGAAAAGGCTCAGAAGGATATTGAAACAAGCAAAGAACTGGAAAGCCGGCAGGCAGAAAATCTGAAACTGCTTTATACAACCGAGGCTGAATGTATAAATCTTGAAAAACAAATATCAGAAAACACAAAGCTGCTGAAGGAACTCGATGGAATTAGGAAGCTTATAGGTGTATGTCAGGAAGAGATAGGCAGTCTCCAAAAGAAGAGGGCTGAGTTTGCTATCTTTGAAAAGGATTTTTATGAATTCAGAAGCAGGTTGGAGTTAATGGAAGATACTTACATACAAGGTCAAGCAGGAATACTTGCTAAAACCCTGAGTGATAATTCTCCTTGCCCTGTGTGCGGAGCTCTTGACCATCCAAAGCCTGCTGAAATGCCATCTTCTATTCCAACGGAAGAACAGATTAGGAATAAAAAATCGGAATTTTCCAAGTTAACTGAGCAAAGGACAGAAAAATCCAAGGAAATTTCAGAATTAAGCGGAAGTGTAGAAAGCAAACGTCAAGAGATACTCAGCAGACTTAATGCTCTGGATGATAATGTATTGATTTATGACAATATGGCATTAGTGGAAAGAGGTCAATTTGAAATAGTTCTTGGACATATAAATACAACAGGGGTTCAACTTAAAGAAAAAACTATTGAATTAAAAGCTCAGTATAAATCAAAAAAAGACTTTGCAGACAAAAAAAGCATATTAGAAAAGAAGCATACTGAAAATCGCCAAAGATTGAAAGCACTGGAAAGGTCTGTTCAGAGCCTGACTACACGAAAAACCGGTATACTTGAGAATATTACAAGACTGCAAACCGAAGTGCAAACTATTGAGAATGAGATTTCAGAAGATATACGTTCCACATCGAAACTAAAAGCAAAAATTGAAGAACAAAGGTCTAAAATTAATAAATTTTGTGAACAGTATGAAGAGCTTAAAAAGCTTCATGAATCCTCTAGAGAGGCTGTAAGCAATGCAGAAAGGGAAGTTGCTATAAGAGTTTCCTCCATAGAGGAAGGCACAAAAGAAATTGCTAGGCTGCAAAAACTTTTAAAGGAAAAACTTGAGTCTTCTAATTTTGCAGATTACCAGCAATTTTTGAGTATGAAAAAAACTCAGGAGGAAATTGACATACTCCAGCAGGAAATAAACGACTACTATCAAAACTTGAAATCAATTTATGATTTGTATAGGCGTCTTGAGGAGGAAACAAAAGGACTGGAAATACAAGATATTGCACTGCTAAATGAACGCCTTGGGGAGTTAGAGAAAAAACAGCAGTTGCTTCAGGAGCGACATAACATAGTGTTTTCCAGATTCAACAATAATTCGAAAACAATAAAACAGCTTACTGGAAGCATTGAAAAATTGAATCAGCTTGAGGAAAAATACAAAATAATCGGAAAACTTGCCAGAGTTGCTAAAGGGGATAATCCTCAAAGGATAACATTTGAGAGATATGTATTGGCAGCTTACTTTGACGAAATAATTATTGCGGCAAATCATAGACTAACTAGAATGACAGGTTCAAGATACTATTTAAAGAGAAAAGAGGAAAAAGGAAAGGGTCGGGCTCAACAGGGTTTGGAGCTGGAGGTTTTCGACAATTATACAGGAAAGGCTCGTCATGTTAAGACTCTTTCGGGAGGAGAGGGTTTTAAAGCTTCCCTTGCTCTCGCTTTGGGTTTAGCTGATATTGTACAGTCCTATTCCGGAGGGATTAGCCTTGATACCCTGTTTGTTGATGAGGGCTTTGGCTCCCTTGACCCTGAATCTCTGGATAGTGCTATAGAATGTCTCACTGAAATTCAAAAAACAGGACGATTAGTAGGGGTAATTTCACATGTAACTGAAATAAAAGAGAGAATACAATCAGTGCTTGAAGTAATTTCAAACAAAGAAGGAAGCTTTATAAATTTCAATATATAACAATATTCAAAGGCTCCTGAGAAAGTACTCAGGAGTCTTTGAATATTGGTCTAAAAACAAGTACACCAAAGGATGGTATTGTAAGACAAAGTTTAAATGGTCTTCCATGGAGAGGTTCCTTAATCACCGAATATATTTTATTTGAATCATCCGAGTCATACCCGCCATATTTTTCATAGTTACTGTTCATAACAAGCTCATACTCCAAGTCAAAAGGTACGCCAATGCAATAATTATAATTGACCGCAGGTGTAAAATTGCAAACAAAAATCAGCATGTCGTGGTAATCCTTGCCCTTTCTTATAAAGGAAACCACACTATGGTCATTATCATTGCAGTCTATCCATTCAAAGCCGTCATAGCTTAAATCCACTTCATATAAAGCTTTGCTTTCCCTGTACAAAGTATTTAAATCCCTAACATAGGTTTGCATCTTTTTATGCATTTCATAGTCCAGAAGATGCCAATCCAAGCCTTTTTTGTCGTTCCACTCAATGAATTGTCCGTACTCGCCTCCCATAAACAGAAGCTTTTTACCCGGATGCCCATAGGTGTAACCATAAGTGGCTCGAAGCCCTGCAAACTTCTGCCAGTAATCTCCCGGCTGTTTGCTTAACATTGAGCATTTGCCATGTACAACTTCGTCGTGAGAAAGAACGAGAATATAGTTTTCACTAAAAGCGTACATAAGAGAAAATGTAATAAGATTGTGATGGTATTTTCTGTAAATAGGGTCCATTTTTATATATTTCAGAAAATCGTTCATCCAGCCCATATTCCATTTGAAGGTAAACCCAAGACCGCCCATATAAGGTGGTTTTGTAATCATAGGCCATGAAGAGGACTCCTCAGCCACCATGATTACACCTTTAAAATAATTGAAGACCGTTGTATTAAGCTGCTTTAAAAAATCAGCAGCCTCAAGGTTTAAGTTTCCACCGTATTTGTTTGGAATCCACTGACCTGGCTTTTTCGCATAGTCCAGATAAATCATAGATGCAACAGCATCTACCCTCAAACCATCTATATGATACTTTTCAAACCAGAATACAGCGTTTGATATAAGAAAATTCCGCACCTCATTGCGTCCATGATTAAAAACAAGAGTACCCCATTCAGGATGTTCACCCTGACGTGGGTCTGAATGTTCGTATAAGGCTGATCCATCAAATCGTGCCAATCCATGTGCATCTTTAGGAAAATGAGCAGGAACCCAGTCTAACAAGACACCGATATCATTCTGATGGCACATGTCAACAAAATACATAAAATCTTCAGGTTTTCCATACCGGCTTGTGACAGCATAATAGCCAGTGACCTGATATCCCCAGGAACCATCATAGGGATGCTCGGCAACAGGTAATAATTCAATGTGAGTATATCCCATATATTTTATATACGGAATTAGTCTATCAGCAATAATTCTGTAATTTATATATATGTCTCCATTTTCATCAGGTTCTGCGGCAGTTGACCAAGTTCCCAGATGAAGTTCATATATTGACAGAGGGTTATTGAATACATCTTTTTCTTCCCTTGAGCTTATCCATTGGTCATCACACCAAGTGTAATTATCTATGTCCATGACAATTGAGGCTGTGTTAGGCCTCTTTTCAGCGTAAAAAGCGTAAGGATCGGCTTTTAAAATCAGATTATTATCAATGGTCTTAATCTCAAATTTATATAAATCTCCGCTTGATACAAGAGGTATAAATAATTCCCAAACGCCTGACGAACCCAGTTCACGCATTTGGTGTCTGCGCCCATCCCATTGGTTGAAATCTCCCACCACACTTACACGCTTAGCACAAGGGGCCCAAACTGCAAAAAGGGTTCCTTTTACATTATTATGGGTCATGACATGTGCACCCAGCTTTTCGTAAATCCTGTGGTGATTGCCTTGATTAAAAAGATGTGTGTCATATTCTGATATAACAGGCCAGAAACTGTAAGGGTCATGTGTTGAGAAACTGTTTCCTGTGCTGTCTGTTATTTTGAGCTTATATTCAAAAATATCACTTCTGTCTGGAAATATTATTTCATAAATTCCCTCATTACAAAGTTTTTTCATTGGAAATGAGTTGCCCGCGGAAATATCCAGAAGCTCAACCATTTTAGCAGTAGGTTGATATACTCTGACAACGGTTTGAAGATTCTTACCTTCCGCACCCACCAGGTGCATTCCCAGGTAAGAATGAGGATCTTTACATTCACCATTTATAATACTTGTAGCTGCTTCAACCAAATTTTTTCTCATGTAACACCTCTGAATTAAAACGTTGGGGCAAATTCATACTACCAATATTATAACATAATAAGGAAATCAATAATGCCGGTAAGTTTATGATAAGTGTCACTTACATAAGTACTAACCTTTAATTGGCCATTTATCTCGCGGAACATGCTTGTATACATCTTCCAGCTTATGAAATCCTGAATTTATAACAGTATCAATAAGTGAATCCTTTGTGACTGCCACAGGTTCTACTACCTCATAAGGGATATCATATTCACCGTCATTAATAACTTTATTACAGGCGTAATAGTCATTTTTTAAAAGGCCCATAGCAACGTCAATAGCCTTTGCTGCTAATTGGTCTATAGGCTTGTAAACAGTCAATAGCTGAGTTCCTTCGGCTACTCTTTGACAGCCGGATATATCTGCATCATGCCCGGCAACAGGAACCTTCCCTTCCAAGTGCTTTTTGGAAAGGGCTTCTATTGCTGAGCCGGCAAGGCCGTCATTAGCCGCAATAACTGCATCAATCTTTTTACCTGCGCGAAGAGCCTTGTCCACACACCTATAGGCATCTTCTGGATTCCAGTCATTTGCCCAGACTTCATCAACTATTTTTATAGAGCCTTCATAAATATATTTACCCAATATATTTTTATAGCCTTTGTTATACATAAAGCTATTATTATCGGTTCTAGCTCCATTTATTATTATGTAATTTCCTTTGGGAACTTTTGATACCATCAGTGATGCCATATATTCTCCAACTTTTATATTATCAAAAGAGACATAAAAATCAGTATTTGCATTTCTAATGAGTCTGTCATAACAAATTACCCTTATTCCTTTATTTCTGGCTAATTGGACAGCTTGTTGAGATCTTTCGTAGTCTTGGGCGACAATTATAAGAATGTCTATACCTTTTGACAGTAAATTTTCAACCTGGGAAATCTGAGTATCTATGTTGTTGTTTGCACTACGAAAAAGAATTTCAGCTCCTTCAGCTTTAGCTTTTGCCTTTAGGGCATCCACATCTCTTTGCCAACGCTCTTCGTGGAGAGTAGCCATAGAAAGTCCAATGATTAATTTGTCAGAGTTTTTCGCTTGGTTTTTGTAAGAACAACCGGATGAAAAAACTATAATAATCAGACTTGTAAGTGAAAGGAGTATTATTAGTTGCTTAATCCTCATCTAAACTAAACACCGCCTTTGTTAAAGTATGAAAGTTACTCTATATTAAGTAGGAAGCCGTCAAAGTATTTATCTATATTTTTTTCCGATTAAAAAGCGTTAATTATTGGTCTAGATTATAAATACTATTTAAGACTATCAAAAAAAACCAAAAAAGACAATATTTATTTGTGAAAATTAACTAAAAATTTCCTTATCCCAATTATTTTATGAGAATGATAATTGTTATCATAGCACTAGAGATATAAATTTCCATAATTCAGTCAATAACAAAGTTAGCAATTATTAAATTAAAAGAGAAGAAAAAATAAGACTTGCCTATTCCTACAAACTGTGATAAAATACAAAATTGTATGTTACAAATAAATTAAGATAACATCCTTGCTCTGTACTCATGAAACAGGGCCGCTAAAGTCCGAGGGGAGGTGACCAATAATGTTGAAGAAGTATGAAACTATCTTTATTATCAATTCAGAAGTTGGCGAGGAAGCTACAAAGGCTCTCGTAGAAAAGTTCAAAACTTTACTCGAAACTTCAGCTCAGCTAGAAAGCATCGACGAATGGGGAAAGAGAAAGTTGGCGTACGAAATCGATGACAAGACTGAAGGTTATTATGTACTTGCAAACTTTTCATCAAGCCCAGAATTTCCTGCTGAATTAGAAAGAATCTACAAAATCACTGAAGGAATTCTCAAGTATATCATAATAAAGAAGGATTAGTAGGTGGGAATATGAACAAAGTTGTATTAATGGGTAGACTTACAAAAGATCCAGACCTAAGATACACCAGTGGAAACAATACGGCAGTTGCGAGTTTCACACTTGCAGTAAACAGACGTTTTGCCAGAGAAGGACAGCAACAGGCTGATTTCATTAATATTGTTGCATGGGACAAGAGTGCAGAGTTTTGTGGAAAGTATTTCACAAAAGGAATGCAGGTTGTTGTTGTTGGTAGGATTCAGACCAGAACATGGGACGATAATGAGGGAAAACGACATTACGTTACAGAAGTTGTCGCTGAGGAAACTTACTTTGCTGACAGCAAACGTAGCGGTGAGACTGGTAACGGTGGTTCCACACAGAAAACTTATTCTGAAACACCTGCCGCATCCGGTGATGGATTCTATCCTATGGATGAGGATGACGAACTACCTTTTTAGTATGGAATTTTAATACAGAAATTTAACGGGATTTTTATAAATCAAAATAAGTACCACTAAGGGTACTTGAAAGGAGGAGTTAGACATGTCAGGAGCAAAGAAAGATAATAAAAGAAACGATAGAGATTCTTATGACAAGGGTGAAGGTAAAGGCGGCATGAGAATGAGAAGAGTAAAGAAAAAAGTTTGCTCATTCTGTGTTGATAAAGCTACAGAAATAGATTACAAGGATGTTGCTAAAATCAGAAAGTATGTTTCTGAAAGAGGTAAGATTCTTCCTAGAAGAATATCAGGAAACTGTGCTAAGCACCAACGTCAGTTAACAGTTGCGGTTAAGAGAGCAAGACATATTGCTTTACTTCCATATACTGCTGAATAAAGATAAATAGATAATAAAAGAGAGAAAAATATAATTTAATCCCAAAAAGCACTGTGGACATTTGCCTGCAGTGCTTTTAACCTAATAAGGAAAATTTAAATAAGCTTATTATTACTTTGATTTTATATCTAGTCGGTAACCTAATCTACGAAAAGTACTTATAAGTACTTTGGAATTTAAAGATTTCAATTTTTTTCTTATAAAAGATATGTAAACTTCTACGTTGTTTTCATGTGCATCAGAGTCGAACCCCCATATTTTTTCTATTATTTGGTCTTTTGAAGTAATCATATATTTTCTAATAATTAAAAATTCTAATATTTTACACTCCTGACAGGTTAATTTGATTTTTGATTTTTCTGTTGATACTGTTAAGCTGTTGGTATCAAGGGTGATGTCACCATAGCATAAATTGCTGCTTAAAAGTATTGAGTTTTTACGCCTGCCTAAAGCTCTGATTCTCGCTAATAATTCTTCCGTAGAAAATGGCTTGACTAGGTAATCATCTGCACCGCTGTCAAGTCCAGTTACTTTATATGGTATGTCACCTAGAGCAGAAAGAAAAAGAATAGGTAATGTTAGGCCGCTTTTCCTTATATCCTTTAGCAGAGCAATTCCGTCTGATATATGAGTCAAAGTATCTAATACGATAATATCGTATGCACCTGTCAGAGCAAGATGAAAAGCAACTCCGGTGCTGGCGGCAAGGTCGACTGTGTATTTGTTATCCTTAAATATGTGTAGCAGAGAATCATCGGAAGGAATTCTGTCTTCAATAAGAAGAATATTCATAACAAAATCCTCATTTCTAATGATTTAATATATATAATGTTATAAATTGATAAAAATGTCAATAAATACTCAAAAGTAATGGAGTTTTTAAGGTTGATTTAAGTTTAAAATTGTAGAATAAACCTATATATGGTATACAAAAAGTACAGAAAGGGAGGGTTTTATGAAAAATAAGTGGTTTTTGGGATTGCTTATGGCAAGTACTGTTGCTTTAAGTAGTAGTCTAGCAAATGCAGCTGTTGTAACCGGAGATATAAATTCTGATGGAGGGATAGATGCGTTAGATATTGTTGCAATGAAGAGCAGTCTTTTAGGTATTTCTACGATTGGCGATACTAAAGTTGCTGATTTAAATGGCGACGGCGCAGTGGATGCTATTGATTTTGCATTACTAAAAAGTTATCTGTTGGGAAACATAACTAAATTTCCCGTTGATAATGTTACTCCAGAAGAACCAGTTGATCCTGAAGATGCATGGAAACAGAACGTTGGGAAAATCAGCTTAGGTAATACAATAACCTGCACAGGAAAGGGTGTATCTGTAAATGGTACAACTGTTAATATTACTGCCGGAGGTGACTTTGAGGTAGTAGGTACTTTAGCAAATGGTATGATTTATGTTAGTACTACGGAAAGGGTTAAATTGCGACTTAATGGATGTAGTATAACCAATTCAAGCGGACCTGCCATATTTTTTCAAAACGTTGACAAGGGATTTATTACTATTGAAAAAGGCACCACTAACTACTTAACTGATGCAAAAAGTTACTCTGCGGCTAACTCCGAAGCTAAAGCAGTTATATCCAGCAACGATGATTTGGAAATAAAGGGTGCCGGAACTTTATATATTACTGGTAATTACAAGCACGGTATTGCTGGAGATGACGATATTAAAATAGAAAATGGAAATATTATTATTAAATCTGCTCCTAAGGATGGAATACATTGCAACGATACAATAAAAATTACCGGAGGAACGCTGAATATCACTGCTGCTTCAGATTGTATTGATACCGATGGTGATATAATTATTGAGGATGGTACCCTTACGCTAAGTGCAGGTGACGATGGAATACATTCTGAATTAGCAATGACACTGAACGGTGGCACAATTACAGTAACTAAATCATATGAAGGTATTGAAGGTAAGGATGTTGTTACTGTTAATAATGGTACTATTAATATTACAGCAAATGAAGATGGTTTATGTGCAGGGAAAAAGCTAATTATTAATGGAGGAGACATTGGTATATTGGCAGGAACAGACGCGTATGACTCAAATGGAACTATAACTATGACTGGCGGTAATGCTATTATTTATGGCGGTAGAAATCCTGATGGCTGTGCCGATTGTGATACTAACAATTTTACTATCACTGGAGGCACTCTTGCAGCAGTGGGAGGATGTACTTCTTCTCCTACAGCCAACACTTCTACACAGTGTTCAGCTGTACTATCCGGTCCAACATCTGTTAATGCGGTAGTAAGTATAAAGAATTCATCCGGAACAGAAATATTCAACTTTACAGCTAAGAAAACAGGTTCAACATTACTGTTTACTTCTCCGGCTTTGTTAAAAGGACAAACTTACACAATGTACATAAATGGAAATTCCACGAGAACATTTACAACCAATAGTATGGTAACAGTTGCTGGCGGCTCAATCTTTGGCGGAGGCTGGTTCCCTTGGTAATTACACAACATAATTACTTGGAAAAGGCGGCAAGGTTATAAAGTTAAGCGAACCATCCGGGTATGTAAATATCCGGATAGTTCGCTATTTAACTTATAAGGCCTATCCTCCGTAAGCTTCAACCATACATAAGAAATCATATATTGGCTTTAGCTGCAGAAAACCCTGCTTTAATACTTCTGGTAATTCTTTTGAAAATGCAAGTTGAAAGTTATTCTGCACACTTTCAAAGTAAATATTTTTTCTGTCCAGCCATAGTTTTAGATTTTCAGGTTGATCTTGGAATTTGCTTCTTTTATACATATCGCCACCGATAACAAACTGATTTTGGGACTCATAGCAAGCAAGTGCATTCAGAAACAGAGGATGTCTGTTAATTATCATTTCTCGCATGTTAGCCATTGACTTAGTTTCGGCACCGTAGAATCCCACTCCATAGCTTGAGCCCTTTTGGTTTAACTCAAACCAAAAACAAGGTGAGGTTGACATGGCGCTCTTATCCCTGAGAAAAACAATCCAAACATTATCTCTATAAAGTGTTTTATCTTTGGTAAATCGTGTGTCTCTGCGGATTCTGGAAATCAATTTATAGGGTATAGTTATAATTTGGTTATCTATTTCTATTATAGCAGGGATTAACTCTTTAATTAATTCCATAAACGGATTATACACATATTTTTTATAGTCGGGCTTATGACTATCGTACCATTCCTTACTGTTGTTCATTCTATTCTCAAATAAAAACCTGAGGGCTTCACCGGTAAATCCACTAAAACTCATTATAATGTCAACTCCTGTTAAATATTATCTTTTTTTATTCTGACAGATAGTAGGAGTAAAATCAACGGAAGCTTATAGAAAAATTTATTATCAATATGGTTGTAAATTTGCTAACAAAATTATCTTACTTAATAGTATAATATATAAAAAAGGTGGAATCAGAAAACATATATGGTAATATTATGGCAGGTTGATTGGAGGGTATATATGGATAACCAACGAGATCAGAATAATTGGAGGTACCTTAAAACTGCAGATAATGAGTTTGAGTTTAATATAATTAAAGGAAAGCTTAAGGAAAGTGGAATAGTATGTGTTGGGAAAGGTAAGGATTTGGGCCTCATTGACAGTACTTTGCTAAATGTTATACTAGGGCCTTGCAATCCAATAGATATAAAAGTACCAGAGGATAGATACCAAGAGGCACTTGATATAATTAATACCCAAGTCAGTGATGAGGAATTGGAAAAGCAGGCACTGGATTTAGGGGAAACTGATAATAGTGAAAACGAAAATGACTAATAGCCAAGGTTCTACCCTTTTTTTATTATTCGGTTGGAAATATGGGTAATAAATGTTATTATATATTATTGTCAGAAAAAGAATTTATATATAAAACGGGTAGGTAATATTAATGGTTAAGAGTATTGGTTATCTTGGGCCATGCGGAACATTTTCACATGAAGCGGCCGGAATATATGCAGAAGGACAGTCATGCACGCTAAAGGAGTTTGTGTCTATTCAGGATGTTCTTTATGCAGTTAAAGACAATGTTATAAGTGAAGCAATAGTTCCTATTGAGAACTCCCTTGAAGGTGCTGTTAACGTTACCCTTGATGTGTTGGCCAAAGAAGAAGGTTTGTATATTAAAGGAGAACTTGTACTTCCCGTTAGCTTAAACCTGGTAGTAAAGAAGGGGACTTCACCTAATGATATTACCACAATAATGTCACATCCTCAGCCATTGGGACAGGCAAGAGAATTTTTGAACAAATTTTATCCTAAGGTTCTTCAGGTTGAAGAAAATAGTACTGCCCAAGCAGCTAAAAGAGTTTCTGAAGGTGACGGTACCTATGCGGCAATTACAAGTCGTACAGCTGCTAAAATAAATGGCCTTGAAGTATTGGCAGCAAATATACAGGATGTTGCAAATAACCATACTAGGTTTGTAATAGTATCAAAGGAATACTCCAAAATGACGGGTTGTGATAAGACTTCCATTGTATTTTCAACGGATAACAAACCCGGAAGTTTGTACAGAGTATTGGATATATTCAGCCTGTGGGATATCAATATGACAAGAATTGAGTCGAGGCCATCTAAAAATGCACTTGGACAATATATTTTTTTCGTAGATATTGACGGACATATAGAGAACCAAGATGTTTACGACGCTTTGACAATGATAAAAAGAAAAACTTCTTTTTACAAGTTTATTGGTTCTTATCCCATGATTAAGGGAAAAATATAGAATATACACCGAAAATAACGGGAAATGAAAGGCCATAACCCCATAATAGTGGTATAATTTACATTACAAAAAATGGTAGACTATATGTGGGGGGAAGCTATGGCTCACTTTGACAATCAAATTGATATAACAAGAAATGTTAAGATTATTGAATGGCTAAAAAGCGAACTGCTTACTGATGTAGCAAATTTGTTTAAAGCGCTGGTAAACGGTTTTAGGGACGAGGTTTCGGAAACACTTGCAGACACGCTTGCAAATATTATTTTAATTTGTTATCTTCTTGGAAAGCGGTTTGGCATTAATTATAAAACAATAGAAATGAAAATAGATAGTAAGATTAGGCTCGGCCTTGTGGAAAATCATGATGTTGAGAAGTATTATGGGGATTTGTCAGATTTGTCAAAACACCTTAATGTATCAAGAACCGGAAGGCATGGGACTTAATTCAGGAGAATTCAGATGGATAGCAGAAAACTATCACGGATATTTATTCCAAAGGCAGGTTTTTACCTTTGGGTAATTTTCTTTCTCATAATTGTAATAACGATTATAAACCCTTTGGTTTCCATACCGGGGTATGTTTTGTTTGTGTTTCTGGTGATTTATAACTATAAGTCTACCCATATCAGAAACCGGGAAATAACCAAGTACATAGAGACACTCACCTTTAATATAGATTGTGCTACAAAGGATACCTTGTTAAACTTTCCTATGCCTTTGGTACTTGCAGAATTAGATGGAACAACCGTATGGTATAATTCCTCTTTTAAAGGAATATTCCAAAATGATACTTTACAGGATGAAACAGTAGAGAAACTTGTTTCTGATTTGAAACCTCAAATGCTGGAAGGGGACAGCATAAACATTTCTTCTGAAATAACTATAAATAATAGACATTATTCAGTTCTGGGCAATTTGGTAAAGCTTGACGACAGTAATAGCGAGGAAAGCGTTATTGTTATGCTTTATCTGGTTGATAATACTGAATTAATAGAGGAAAAAAAGAAGTTTGAGGACAATAAAAATACTGTAGGACTTATCGTAATTGATAATTATGATGACCTGATGCAAGGTATGGAAGATGCAGTAAGACAGCAATTACTGGCGGAAATAGATAAAAAGGTTACTGGTTGGATAAGTCATACTGGAGGAGTTCTAAAGAAATTTGAAAGGGACAAATATCTGTGCATATTTGCATTCAAGTATCTGTATGAACTGGAAGAAAAACGATTTGAAATACTGGAAACAGTTAAGGAAATAAATCTCGGAAACAAGATTCCTGTTACACTCAGTATAGGCTTGGGTATAAATGCGCCCACAATTGTGGAAAATCTGCAAAATGCATATGCGTGTATTGATATAGCTCTAGGCAGAGGCGGAGACCATGTTGTAATAAAAGATGGCGACAATTTCCGTTTCTTTGGTGGTCGTACAAGAGAGCTTGAGAAGAGGACAAGGGTTAAAGCCAGGGTTATTGCATATGCTCTGAGAGGTTTGATAGATCAGGCACCCTCTGTACTTATTATGGGCCATGAGAATGCAGACATAGACTGTCTTGGTGCAGCACTTGGCATTTATCGTATTGTAAAAAACAGGGATAAAAGAGTGAATATTGTACTTAATCATTCTAATGCTAATATAGATGCAATACTAAACAAGATGGCAAAGGAACCCGAGTATACCAATGTTTTCGTGGGTACAAATGAGGCATTGGACCTTATAACTAAGAAAACACTGCTTATAGTAGTTGATACACATAAACCGGGATTTACTGAAGCTCCGGAACTGTTGAAAATGACAGAACAGGTAGTAATTATAGACCATCACAGGAGAGGGGCCGACTTTATTCAGGATGCAGTACTCTCCTATCAGGAGACCTACGCATCTTCAACTTGTGAGTTGGTAACAGAGCTTCTGCAATACGTAGAAGATAGGATAAGGCTTACAAATATCGAAACTGAAGCTTTATATGCAGGAATAGTTGTGGATACAAAGAACTTTATATTTAAAACAGGGGTAAGAACCTTTGAGGCGGCATCGTACCTGAGAAGACAGGGTGCTGATACTGTGTCAGTTAAGCAGTTATTCCAGAATGACTTGAAAACTTACATTGCTATTTCAAATATAGTAAAAGATGCAGAAGTAGTGTATGATAATATTGCAATATCCATTTGTCCAAATAATATCAAAGGTGCACAACTTATAGCAGCGCAGGCTGCGGATCAACTGTTGAGTCTTTCGGGACTTGTAGCGGCATTTGTTTTGAGTTACCATAATGGAGAGGTTGTAATCAGCGGAAGGTCCCTTGGGGATATAAATGTGCAGATGATTTTGGAGAAGCTTGGTGGAGGCGGACATCTGACAGTAGCAGGTGCCCAGATTGAAGACGTATCCATACAGGATGCAAAGAAAATGCTTAAAGATGCTATTTACGAATATATCGACAGCCTTGCAAAGGAATAAATTAAAAACCGCAAACAGGAGGGTTAATTTATGAAGGTTATATTAAAACAGGACGTTAAAGGTTTGGGGAAAAAGGAACAGATGGTTGAGGCCAGTGACGGATACGCAAGAAATTTTCTTCTTCCAAGAGGACTTGCAGTTGAGGCTACTTCATCGAATATAAACATAATGAAAACAAAAAAAGAGGCAGAAGCTCAGAAGAAAGAGCGTGAGATTGCACAGGCCAAGGAACTTGCAAAGAAGATAAAGGATATAACAGTTACATTAAAAGTAAAAGCAGGAGAGAACGGAAAGCTTTTTGGCTCTATAACAAGTAAGGATGTTGCGGAAGCATTAAAATCTCAGCAAAAGATTGATATAGACAAAAAGAAACTGGTTATGCCAGATTCACTTAAATCTGTAGGAACTTTTGAAGTTGAAGTTAAGCTGTACCCGGAAATCAACTCAAAGTTTACAGTAAAGATAGAAAGTTTATAAGATTTATATGGAATAACAACTAAAAACAAGGTGGAATATATAATGGATATAGGAACTCTTGGACGAATTCCTCCTCAAAGCCTGGAAGCGGAACAATCGGTACTTGGCTCTATGCTCATAGACAAGGAAGTTGTTCCTGTTGTTATGGAGATATTGAAATCGGAGGATTTCTACAGGCCGGATCATAAAGAAATATATGACGTAATCATTGAACTATTTGACAGAGCCCAGCCCATCGACTTGATTACTGTATCCGAACGACTGAAACTTCACGGAAAGCTTGACCTTGTGGGCGGACTTGAATATTTGACTAATATTGCAACTGAAGTGCCTACAACGGCAAATGTAAAACATTATGCAAAAATAGTTGAAGAGAAGGCGCTTTTGAGGAAGTTAATAAAGGCTTCTTCAGATATAGTTGATTTAGGATATAATGCTTCGGAAGAAGTATCATTTATACTGGACAAGGCAGAGCAGAATATATTTGATATACTCCAGAAGCGGAGTTCACAAGGGTTTGTGCCCATAAAGGATGTTCTGGTAGATACATTCAATAAATTAGAGGAATTATATAATAATAGTGGAAATGTAACCGGAATACCTACAGGATTTATTGATTTGGATTTTAAAACATCGGGGTTGCATAATTCGGACCTTATTTTAATAGCTGCTCGTCCTGCAATGGGTAAAACTGCTTTCGCGTTAAATCTTGCACAAAATGCAGCTGTACACAGTAATGTACCTGTTGCAATCTTTAGTCTGGAAATGTCCAGAGAGCAGCTTGTAAACAGAATGCTTTGCAGTGAAGCTATGGTTGACAGTAATAGAATGAAAACGGGAAAACTTGAGGACAACGACTGGCAAAAGGTTGCCAAGGCATTAGGACCGCTGTCTGAGGCACCTATATTTATAGATGATACACCTGGTGTATCTATTACCGAAATAAGGGCGAAATGCAGAAGGCTGAAGCTTGAACATAATCTTGGACTTGTAATAATAGATTACCTGCAGTTAATGCAGGGAAGTAGGTCGAAAAGTGAAAACAGACAGCAGGAAATCTCGGAAATATCCCGTTCTCTAAAGATTCTTGCAAAGGAAATAAATGTACCGGTAATTACATTGTCACAGCTTAGCCGTGCCCCGGAAACAAGAACTGATCACAGACCTATACTCAGCGACTTGAGAGAATCGGGAGCAATAGAGCAGGATGCTGACATTGTAATGTTTCTTTACAGAGATGATTATTATAATCCTGAAACAGAGAAGAAGAACATAGCAGAGGTAATACTTGCAAAACACAGAAATGGATCTACGGGAATAGTAGAGCTTGTGTGGCTAGGACAGTACACGAAATTTGCCAATCTGGAAAAGTTCAGGCAATAAAAACAAGTAAAGGAAATTGTCATGCTCAAACAATTGGTTTTAGAAACCATTAAAAATAAGGGGCTCATTAATTATGGAGAAGGCGTAATTGTGGGCATATCCGGAGGATATGACTCAGTATGCCTGCTCCATGTCTTGTATTCTATCTCCAAGGAATTGGGAATAAAAATATATCCTGTACACATAAACCATATGTTAAGGGGGGAAGAAGCTCTCAGGGATGAGAATTTTGTAAGAAGCTTTTGCTCCTCTTTAGGCCTTGAAGTTTACGTAAAACATATAGATGTTGCCAAAAAAGCCAAGAGTGAAAAAACGTCTCTGGAGGAAGCCGGCAGAAATGCCAGATACGAAACATTTAGCATTGTTGCGGAAGAACAAGGTGCCTCAAAAATTGCTGTTGCCCATTCCAGAAATGATCAGGCTGAAACCATTTTAATGAGAATTTGCAGAGGTACAGGTTTGGAAGGGCTTAGAGGAATGGAGTATAAAAGAGATAACATAATACGCCCTCTGTTGGATGTGGACAGGTATCAGATAGAAGAGTATGTAAAGGGAATGGGGATAGAAGCGGTTACAGACAGCTCAAATCTTCATACGGATTATTTCAGAAACAGAATAAGGCTTAATGTAATTCCGGCAATTAATGAGGCATCTGGGGCGGATGTTACAGAAAATTTACTAAGATTATCTAAAATAGTTGTAGCAGAGGATGATTATTTAAGATATAATTCTGAATTATACTATCAAAAATCAGTTCTTTCGGAAAAGAGAATGTATACAGAACTTGATTTGAAGATATTAATGGAAGTTCATCAAGCTGTCAGATTACGCATGTTAAGGATAGCAGTAGGGAAAACCTGTGGAACCCTTAACGGGTTTGAATACATTCATATGGATAAGCTCAACAACCTTATTGAAAACGGAAGAACAGGTGCTCAGATTGATTTACCTCATTCGATGACAGCGGTTAGGACTTATAACTCTTTGATTTTAAAAGAACAGGGGAAAGTAATCCGAAAGCAGTTTGAAGAAATTCTTCAAATTCCGGGAGAAACTGAAATACAAAATGAAGGTATAGTTGTTAAAACTGAAATTATAAAAATAGAATCAATTAAAAACTTTGGGGAATTTATAAATTGTAATGAAAAAGTTCATACTAAATTTATTGATTTGGATAAATTGATTTCATCTGGGAAAAGTATTCTTCTTAGAAACAGAAGAGACGGAGATATTTTTAAGCCATTAAAGTCAAATGGTACTAAGAAGTTAAAGGAGTACTTTATAGATAATAAGGTTCCCAGAGAGATTAGAGATATTATTCCGCTTATAGCATTGGGAAAAGAAATAGTTTGGATAGTAGGAAACAAAATAAGTGATAATTATAAAGTAACTGACAATACTAAAAACGTATTGAAGATTTCTTGTATTTTAGAGAAAAAATAAAAAAGATTTGCTTATATTAAGGGGGATTAGCGTTAAATGGATGTAGTAGAGAGAGTATTGGTTTCAAAGGAACAGTTGGAGAAACAGGTTGAAGAACTTGGGGCTAGAATTTCAAAAGACTATGCGGGACAGGAGTTAGTTATTATTGGTGTTCTGAAAGGAGGATTTATTTTTCTTGCAGACTTAGCCAGAAAGATAACCATTCCTGTTGACTTGGACTTTATGTCTGTATCAAGTTATGGTAACTCATCAAAATCATCAGGAGTTGTTAAAATAATAAAGGACGTTGATGCTAATATTACCGGAAAACATGTATTGATAGTTGAGGATATTATAGACACAGGTCTAACCCTCAACCATTTGGTAGAACTCCTCAAAACAAGGGGACCGCTCAGTGTTAAGATATGTGCGGCACTTGATAAACCATCAAGAAGAAAGGTTGACCTCAAAGTTGACTATAAAGGAATTGAGATACCTGATGAGTTTGTAATCGGTTACGGACTTGACTATGCGGGCAAATACAGAAATATACCTGAAGTGTGCGTGCTAAAAAGAGAAGTGTACACAAAAGAATAAAATTTATTACTGATTATGGTGTTTATTGTGTTTTATATGTGTATATGCTAATATAATATATACTGTACAAATTGGAATAATCAGCTAATAAAGTAATAGAGTTGTTTCTGCAATATATCCAGGAATGACAGCCGCATTTTTCGGGTGTTTGGGTAAAAATTTAAATAATAACTCAGTGTGCAAAATGGAGTAAAAGGCCTTTGAGTTATATTTGATACCTGGGTCTAATTAAGGAGGGAGATATTTGAAATATTTTAAGGGTATCAGTTTTTATATAATTATTTTTATACTTATTTTGGTTGTAATAACATTCTTTACACAAGGTGATAATCCGCCTAAAATGAGTTATTCTCAATTATTAACGGAAATAAAGGCCGGAAATGTAAAGAGTATAGGTTTACAAACAGATACAGCTACAATTGAATTGAAAAAGCCAAAGGAAAATAACAGGACCAAATTTGTAGTTATTGTCCCTCCGGATGTAACATCTGCATCTGATAGGTTTACAGCTGCTTTGGATAGTAACCTTATTGAAGATTTTCATGTAACACAGCCGCCTCAACCACCATGGTGGGTTTCAATGCTTCCTACTGTTGGTCTTGTAATAATATTAATTCTTATATGGTTCTTTTTTATCCAGCAGTCTCAAGGCGGAGGCGGGGGCAACAGGGTTATGTCCTTTGGGAAAAGCCGTGCAAAAATGACTGTGGACGATAAAAAGAAGGTCACATTTGAGAATGTAGCAGGTGCAGATGAAGAAAAAGAAGAACTAGCAGAAATTGTTGAGTTTTTGAAAGCACCAAAGAAGTTTGTTGAGTTGGGCGCCAGAATACCAAAGGGTGTACTCCTTGTAGGACCTCCCGGAACTGGTAAAACACTCTTGGCAAAAGCGGTATCAGGTGAAGCTGGAGTACCGTTCTTCAGTATCAGTGGTTCTGACTTTGTTGAAATGTTTGTGGGTGTCGGTGCGTCCCGTGTTCGTGATCTATTTGAACAGGCAAAAAAGAATTCACCATGTATTGTATTCATAGATGAAATAGACGCCGTAGGACGTCACAGAGGTGCCGGATTAGGCGGTGGCCATGATGAAAGAGAACAGACTCTTAACCAGTTGATGGTTGAAATGGATGGCTTTGGTATAAATGAGGGAGTTATTATACTGGCTGCAACAAACAGGCCTGATATATTAGACCCTGCTCTGCTAAGACCAGGTCGTTTTGACAGACGTGTTGTTGTTGGTTTGCCAGATATAAAGGGTAGAGAGCAGATATTAAAAGTTCATTCAAGAGGAAAGCCGTTGGCAGATGATGTAAAACTGGATGATCTTGCGAGAATAACTCCAGGATTTACTGGAGCAGACATTGAAAACCTTTTGAACGAAGCTGCTCTGCTTACTGCCAGAGCCAATAAGAAAAAAATAGGAAATGAAGAGATAAAAGAAGCTGCATTTAAAGTAATGATGGGACCTGAAAAGAAGAGCCGTGTTATGAGTGAACATGATAAGAAGGTTACAGCATACCACGAAGCAGGTCACGCAATAGCAATAAGACTTGTATCCTCAAGCCAGAAGGTAGACAGAGTATCAATTATACCTGCAGGAATGGCAGGGGGATATACTGCAAGCAGACCTCAGGAGGACAAGAGCTATCATACTAAGTCCCAGCTGATGGAAGAAATAATTATTGCGCTTGGCGGAAGAGCGGCTGAGGACATCATAATGGATGAAGTCAGCACCGGAGCATCAAGTGACCTTAAAAAGGTTAATCAGATTGCAAGAAACATGGTTACAAAGTATGGTATGAGTGAAAAACTTGGCAATATGATTTTCGGAAATGAGAATGATGAAGTCTTCATAGGAAGAGATCTTGCTCAGGCCAGAAACTACAGTGATGAGGTTGCAGCAATAATTGATAATGAAGTAAAAAGTATTATTGACAGCGCCTATGAAAAAACTGTGTCCTTGTTAAAAGAAAATATCGGAAGACTTAATAAGCTTGCAGAAGTACTTCTTGAAAAGGAAAAAGTAGAAGGTGCAGAGTTTGAAGAAATTTTTGAAAGTGCAGCATTGGAAAGTTCTTCAGAAACACCTCAGTTGGAAGGTTAAACTTTAATAGATTTTAAATTTTTAGGGGTTTGCTTTTACAATGGGCAAGCCCCTTAATTATACATATCTTTAAATGGAGGATATAATTTACATGGATTTAAAAGTTGGAA
Source organism: Ruminiclostridium josui JCM 17888 (assembly GCF_000526495.1). Lineage (NCBI taxonomy): Bacteria > Bacillati > Bacillota > Clostridia > Eubacteriales > Oscillospiraceae > Ruminiclostridium > Ruminiclostridium josui. Next base: position 1,884,886 of record NZ_JAGE01000001.1, read on the forward strand.
TAATAGGAAGTGCAGATATACTTGTTTCAGAGGAAAATACTGCAAAAACTATGGGCAGTGGAAGTCTTGATGTCTTTGCAACACCAGCCATGATTGCATTGATGGAAAAGGCCGCTTCCATAGCAGTACAGAATTATATTGATGAAGACAGCTCAACAGTGGGAACCATGATAAATGTGAAGCACATGGCAGCGACACCTATTGGATTAAACGTAACTGCTCGGGCAGAGCTTGTTGAAGTAGACGGGAAAAGACTGGTATTTAATGTTGAGGCTTTTGATGAAAAGGGTAAAATAGGAGAGGGACAGCATGAGAGATTTATTATAAATGCTCAAAGATTTATATCAAAAGCAAAAAGTAAATTAAATGAATAATAGTCATTAACTTCTATTGACTAGCAGACCAATTTATGGTTAAATGAATTTAAAAGTAAATATTTAATCCTTATCAAGAGAGGTGGAGGGAATGGGCCCGATGAAACCCGGCAACCAGCATAATTTTGCATGGTGCCAATTCCTTCAGGTTTTACCTGGAAGATGAGGGGTGTTATTGATATAAAACATGACAAACCTCGGAAGAGGTTTTTTTATTTTATAAAAAAATCTCTAACTAATAATTTTTATTTAAATAGGGGAGGTAGTTTTGTATGACAAAAAGGCTTTTTACTTCTGAATCAGTAACAGAAGGACATCCTGACAAAATCTGTGATCAGATATCTGATGCAGTATTGGATGCAATTTATGAAAAGGATCCTCAAGCGAGAGTTGCATGTGAAACAACAGTTACAACTGGTATGGTAATGGTAATGGGAGAAATAACAACTAACTGTTATGTTGATATTCCTAAAGTAGTAAGAAATACTATAAGAGAAATAGGTTATGATAGGGCAAAGTATGGTTTTGATTGTGATACATGTGCGGTGATAACTTCTATAGATGAACAATCATCAGACATTGCTATGGGTGTTGATAAGGCACTTGAAGCAAAAGTAGGTGAAATGAGTGAAGAACAGATTCAGGCCATAGGAGCAGGAGACCAGGGAATGATGTTTGGCTTTGCATGTGATGAAACACCTGAGTTGATGCCTATGCCTATAATGTTGGCTCATAAGCTTACTTTAAAGTTAAGTGAAGTAAGAAAGAACGGATTAGTAAAATATTTAAGACCTGATGGTAAATCACAGGTTACTATTGAGTATGATGGGGACAAGCCTGTTAGAGTTGATACTGTAGTTATATCCACTCAGCATGGAGCAGACGTAGACCATGATACTATAGAAAAGGATATAATGGAGCATGTAATCATTCCTGTAATTCCTAAAGAGTTGCTGGATGAGAAAACAAAGTACTTCATTAATCCTACAGGAAGATTTGTAGTAGGAGGACCTCAAGGAGATTCCGGACTTACAGGAAGAAAAATCATAGTTGATACTTATGGTGGATACGCTAGACACGGAGGCGGTGCTTTCTCAGGGAAAGACCCTACAAAGGTTGACCGTTCTGCTGCTTATGCTGCAAGATATGTTGCTAAAAACATCGTAGCAGCTGGAATTGCTCGCAAATGTGAGGTTCAACTGGCATATGCAATTGGTGTTGCAAAGCCTGTATCAATACTTGTAGATACATTTGGAACAGCTGTTATTCCTGAGGAGAAGATTTCAGAGTTAGTAAATAAGCACTTTGATTTAAGACCGGCTGCTATCATAAGCAAACTGGATTTAAGAAGGCCGATTTACAGAAAAACAGCAGCATACGGTCATTTTGGACGAGAAGATGCAGATTTTTCTTGGGAGAAGACGGATGTAGCTGATATATTAAGAAAAGAAGCAGGATTATAAGATTTATATTTTAAATAACATAAGAAGGGGTACAATTTTACTGCTGTAATGCAAGCAGCTTTGAATTATACCTCTTTTTAAATTGCCTTATTGTAACAAAACATACCTGTAATTCATAAAATAAGGTACGAGGAATATTACAGGAGAAGTTTATGACGGATATCGGCTACATAATTTTAATACTATTTTCTATTTATGGTATTTTCAGCCTGTTTAATAGTCTATTTAGATTATTGGAAAACAAAAAGTATTATGTTGAAAAAGCAAACCTTGTTCTCTTGGTCAATGATCAGGAAGAAAATATCGAAAGAATAATCCGTGAAGCTATGATGAGCAGATTTGTAAGAAATATAGCCATAAACGGAAGTTTCATTGTTATAGATATGAAATCAAAAGACCAAACATATAAAATTCTAAAAAGACTTGAAAAACAGTATCCATTGATTGAGGTATGCAGTTTTGATGAGAGAGAAAGCATTTTCTATAAATAAATACATACACCCACTCAAAGTATCCTTCTTGTAGCAGTATATAAAATAAGATAAGATATATATTACAAATGAAATTAATATGGACAAGCACTTATTTTACAGTTTGGAGGTTACCGTGGCAACAGGACAATTTCAACAGCAAAGATGGTCGTTTGACAGTTACCCTGTGGGGACAAAGTTAAGTATTATTGGCCGCTTTGACTATAAAATATATGAAAATGCGGATAATGGATACAAAATTTATACTTTTGATATAGAAAGAATTGTTGATGAGGATGGGTTTGAGCATGAAACCCAAGATCTTATAAGTGTAACAGGATATTATGAGGTGAATGACCATTGTGCAGTTCTGCCCTGTAAAATTGTTGGTACTGTAGGAGTTTACAAAGGTGAAAAACAGCTTAAAGCTGATACTGTAGAATTTATTGAACCTGCTACAAATGAAGGAATAATAACCTTTCTATCATGTGGAATTATTAAAGGTGTGGGAGAAAAAACAGCACGAAATATAGTAATTGGTTATAAAACTTCCTCAGGTTTTGTAGAAGGTTTTGGTAGCAACACATTGGAGGTTATAAAGAATGAACCGCTGTCTCTGGTGAAAATCAAAGGCATTTCTGCTGATAAAGCGAGGCTTATCCACGATTCATATATGGAAAATATGGAATATCAGAATGTAATGATTTTCTTTCAAAAATTCGGAGTGTCGTCAGCCAAGGCAATGAAGATTTACAATACTTTTAAAGGAACATCCATAGCTATTGCCGAGCAGAACCCATACATGTTTACAAATATAAAAGGATTTGGTTTTAAAACCTGTGATGAGATAGCAAAAAAACTTGGAATAGATTCTCATTCCATATTCAGAATGGAAGCCGCCCTAAAGAGCGTGTTGGAAACAGCTGAAACCGAAGGACACTGTTACTTGTACAGACAACAGCTTTTACAGGCAACTTCAAAAGCTTTAAGCGATAATGTTGATAAAATCAGTGAGGATGAACTGGATGAAGCATATAAGAGAATGATAAAATCAGGACTCCTTGTGAATGTAACATATACAGAAGAGGATGCCAGGTATGAAGCGGTTTATACCAGGGAAATGCACAAGATGGAATATGAGACTGCACTTGCTATTAAAAATATAGTCAGGTGTCAGCCGGACATTAGTGTTGCAAATGTGGACAGGCTGATAGAAGAGTTTGAAGAACTTAAAGGTTTTGAACTGGAAGAAATGCAAAAGGAGTCTGTCAGAGCTGTTTTTGAAACCAATATGCTAATACTCACCGGTTCTGCCGGAAGCGGAAAAACTACTACTGTAGAATGTATGATATATGTGCTGCAAAGAGTTTTTGAAAACCGTGAGGAAATGAGTTTTATGTTGGCGGCGCCTACGGGAAAGGCAGCTAAAAGGCTTACAGAAATAACAGGTTTTGAAGCAATGACCATACACCGACTTCTTCAATTTTCATATGAGAATAAAGGCTTTTTTTATAGACAGGGCAATGAACTTCCTTATGATTTAATAGTAATTGACGAAAGCAGCATGCTTAGCATAGATTTGGCTCATGCATTGTTTACTGCAATTTCACCTGGGACAACCGTAGTCATGATTGGTGATACTCAACAGCTTCCTTCTGTAGGTGCGGGAAACGTTCTTGATGATATGATAAAAAGTGGAGTTATACCTACAGTAAAGTTGAATGTCATAAAGCGTCAGGCAGACGGCTCCGGTATTATTTCAAATGCCAACAGGATTATAAATGGCGAAATGCCTGAAATAATCAATCAAAACAAGGACTTCTTTGTAATTGAAGAAGATGACAAATACAGAGTTATAAAGAAAACTCAGGAAGCATTAAATAGGCTTATGACAGCCTATAATTATTCAATAGATGATATTCAAATTATTTGCCCCCAAAAATCTTCTGAAATCGGTACTTATGAATTAAATAAAGCTATACAGGAGATGGTTAATCCTCCGGCAGCAAACAAACAGGAAATTAAAAGGGGAAATAGTGTTTTCAGAGAAGGAGACAAGGTTATTCATTTAAGCAATAATTACGAGACCCCTCATTATCAGAGAGACCCTGAAACGGGAAGATATTTTGCTGAAGAAAATTGTGGAATTTTTAACGGTGATATTGGAAGAATTATTGAAATATCAAATATTAAGGAATTTGAATCTGAAAATGAGGACTCAGAGACATCCGAAAAGAAAGTTGCAGTTCAGTATGATGACTTTATAATAATATATCATATTAGTGACCTTGAGGAGATAGATCTTGCATATTGCCTGACAGTTCATAAAATGCAGGGTTCCCAGTGTGAAGCAGCAATTATACTCTGTCATATGAGAAACTATGTTATGTTGAACAGAAATCTTGGATATACAGCTGTTACGAGAGCTAAAAAGATGGCATGTATTATAGGCCAAAAAAAGGCAATAAAATTAATGGTTTCAAATGTTAAAATAAATGAAAGAAATTCAATGCTTTGCGACCTTTTAAAGTTATGATGGTTTGTAGTGTATAATGAACTGGTTTGTTGCACAAAAATGAAAAATGATGTAATATTAAAATATACTGTAATTCTCAATTAACGATAAGGGGAGGAAAGTAATATAGCATTTATTGAATACATTTTTCCTCCTAGGTGTGTACTTTGCAACAGCGTTTTGAAGGCAGGAGTGCCAATATATATTTGTGAGAAATGTGTCGGGGAGATAGATTATTATAAAAATTCAATCCTATCATTAAATCTTCCCGTTGAAATACAAAACTATTGTGATGGCATACTCTGTGTGGGAAGATATTCAGATTCCTTGAAAGAGGCTTTGAGAAGGTTCAAGTTCAGCAATAAGCCGTCATATTATAGAGCGTTTGGAAAACTATTGGCTTTAAAGATAGAAAGTACAGGTCAAAAGGCCAATTTTGACATGATTGTTCCCGTTCCATTATATAAGAGCAGACACAAGCAGAGAGGCTACAATCAGGCAGAACTAATGGCAGAGCAGATTTCAAAAACATTAAAGGTGCCTTGTGAGAAAAATCTTTTAATCAAGACTTCTCCTACAAAGAGCCAAAGTGCTCTAAAAAGGACCGACCGTTTATTAAATCTCGAAGATGCATTTATGGTTGTTAGTGATGGAGTAGCAGCTAACAAAAACATATTATTAATTGATGATATCGTGACAACAGGAAGTACGCTTAATCAATGTTGTAAGGCATTAAAGCAGGCTGGTGCCAAAAGGATTATAGCGGGGGTTATTGCAACTACAAGAAATTATTGATACTGTTTTTTAACTTCAATTTGAGTATAATTGTTTGGGGAGGGATAGACATGCCAGATTTGAGAAACTGCAGAAGATGTGGCAGGATGTATAATTATATTGGCGGTGCTCCTATTTGTCAGGACTGTAAGAATGCCGATGAAGAAATTTTTAAAAAGGTAAAGGATTATTTGTATGATAATCCTGGTGCTACGCTGTCGCAGGTAGCTTTAGAAGTTGACGTGAGCGTGGAAAAGATAAAGTTGTTTTTGAAAGAGGGACGTCTGGAAATTACTGATGATTCAAACATAATTCTTGAGTGCGAAAGATGCGGTAAATCCATTAAGACAGGGAGATTTTGCAGAGAATGTCAAAACGAAGTCAGTATTGATTTGGCGAAAACAACCAAAAAGACTCAGCCAGATACATCAGAGCAATTAAGGGCAAATGGCATTGGAATGAGATACTTAAACAAAAAGATATAAAAAATGAACTCGCTGCGAGGGTATAATAATACTCTCGCTTTTTTAATGCGCTGAATTATTTTAAACAATACTAAATAAATTTGCTATTCTGTCGATAATAACTATATAGGTTGTATTTTATTGTGCACTTTAGAAAGTAGGTGTTTTAGATGAAGATTTCAGGTGACGTTTACAATGTTTCAAAGGTATACAACACTCAGAACCATGTAGGAGCGGTTAATCAGGTGAACTCTGTTAAACCTAAAAAGGATGTTATATCTATTTCAAATAACGCAAAGGATCATCAGGTTGTATTTAAGGCACTCAAGGATGTTCCTGACGTTAGGCAGAACAAAATAGATGAGTTTAAAGAAGTGTACCATTCCGGAACATACAATGTGAGCGGACAGGAAATTGTAGAGAAGCTTGGAAAAGCGATGATAGATGAAAAAGCATAAAGAAAGTCTATCTAAAGGGAATGCTAAAGTTCGGAGGTACTGAATATGGATACAGGATTATTAAAAGAGTTAACGGATATTCTTAATAAGGAAAGCGATATCTACGAAACATTCTTAAAACTATCAAACAACAAGACAGATTTAATTGTGAGCGGCAATGTTAGTGAACTTGAAAATATCGTTAAAATTGAGCAATCGCTGATAATTAAGATAGCAAAGTTAGAAGACAAAAGAGAAAAGATTGTTGAATCCTTGTCCACAGTCCTTGGTAAAAACCCGAAGGAAATAACAATATCGGAGCTAACTTTGTGTATAGGACAGGAGGAAGCTGCGGAGCTTAAAGAATGTCAGGAAAAATTACTGAATAGTATAAACAGTTTGAAAGCTAAAAATGAGCTTAATTCAAAACTGATAAAGAATTCTTTGGAGTATATTGATTTTTCCATAAATATGATGACAAGTGTGGGTACTGTTACCAATAGTTATGGTAGTTCAGGAAACGCAGACGAGGTAAAAAAGAGAAATTTGTTTGACGTGAAACTTTAATCAGACAGAACAATGTTTTAGGGGGACAGCAAAATGGCTGTAGGATTTTCCAGTTATGAAATAGCACGATCCGGCTTAAGGGTTAGTGAGAGAGGATTGTTTGTTACAGGACATAACCTTTCAAATGTTAACACATTAGGGTTTACCAGGCAACAAGCAATTATTGAGACAAATCCATATATTACTGAATATGGCAATAACGGCAGATTACTTCAATATGGGTTGGGTGCCGATATCCAGGAAACAAGGCAGATTAGGCATACCTTTCTGGATATAGTATACAGACAGGAAAATACTATTCAGGGTTACTGGGATACCAGAAGTAAGGCGTTTCAGGACGTAGAAGCCATTCTGAATGACCCTATGGGGGATGGCCTTCAGGGGGTAATGAATAAATTCTGGGACTCTTGGCAGGAACTGAGCAAAGAGCCTGAGAGCCTCACTGCAAGGGCAATGGTAAGACAGAGAGGGCAGGAACTAGTATATTATTACAATCACATAGGAAGTCAGTTGGACAAACTGCAAAACGACCTAAATATGGAAATTCAGGTTCGTGTTAATGAGATTAATAGTATAACAAGTCAGATAGCAATGCTTAACACGCAAATATCTGCACAGGAAATAAACGGAGACAAGGCCAACGACTATAGAGATCAAAGGAATCTTTTATTGGATCGTCTCTCAATCCTGTGTGATGCAGAAGTAAATGAGATGCAGGATGGTCAGGTGGATGTAACTCTAGGAGGTTACTATCTAGTTAACGATGGACAATCAAGGAATCTTTATGTTCAGGCAAATGCAGAAGATGGCGAGTTTTTTTATCCAAAGCTTGAAGGGACTAATATTAAAGTAAATGTAAAGAGCGGGATTTTAAAGGGGTTACTGGAAGCCAGGGGAGAGGTTCCTGGAATTAAGGGAAGCACAGAAAATGGAACTCCCAATTATAAAGTAGATTTGACTTTTGCAATAGATATTTCTGATGGAAACGATTTTGATAATTTAAGAGATTCATTATCAACATATATAAATGAGCTAAAAAAGTCCGGTTTGGACTATAATATAAGATTTATAACCATGGGAGCTACATCCGATGTTTATGGAAAGATTTATGATAAGAACAATATCGATGATATGTTAGCTGATTTGACGGCAAGCAATTTATTAGAGGCGGATACAACAATAAGTGACGGTAGCTTTAAAGGGCTAATAGATGAACTGACTGCCTTAAATAATGCGCCGACGGGATTCAGAGAAGATGCAAAGAAGTATACTTATGTATTTACAAATAAAAGTATTGATGGCGATTCTGGGACCGCACTAGGTGATGCTACAGCCTATATAAATAGTTTAAAAAGCATGGGAATGAAAGTAAGTGTAGTAACAGATACTGCTTATGCAGATAATGGTTTGCCTGATGGGTTAGGTAACCCGGAAGCCGGATGGTCAGTTATTACAGCAGGAACTGGCGGAAATCTGATGGACATAAATAATGATTTGGCAGGCTATGAGAGTATGCTAAAAGACTGGAGTGATAATTTAGTTCAGACAGTAAAAGATGCACTCGGAAATATACCTCCATCATTAAATATAGTATCTGATGTAAAAATTAAGTTGAATGCGATGTTAAATAGAATGGTTAATGAAATAAATGCTCTTCAGATGTCGGGTATGACTTTGGATGGCAAACCAGGGGTAGCATTCTTTGACGTTATAGACAGTAACTATCCAATGGAGATGGGGAATCTTAAGTTAAGTGATGCCTTGCTGAGTGATAACGGACTAAATAATATAACGGCGGCAAAGACAACTGCAAAAGGTGATAATACAGTAGCCAGACAGATTGCTAATCTAAGAGATGTAGACATACTGGTTAATAGTACGGGAAGAGTTAGTATTGATGAATATTATAGAAACCTTATTCTTGAAATTGGAAATGGTGGCATGGAGGCTGACAGAATTGCCGCCAATCAGGCAACCGTGGTAAAGGCCGTTGATGCTCAGCGAAATGCAATTTCGCAAGTATCAATGGATGAAGAAATGTCAAATATGATGAAGTTTAAGTTTGCATATGATGCTTCTTCTAGAGTGCTTAATATAATTGACTCAATGATGGAAACCATTATTACATCAATGGGTAGGGTAGGAAGATAAGTATATTATACGAAGAAATGGGTGAAATGGAATGCAGCAAAGCTTTTTTGGTTTAAATATTGCATTAAGCGGGCTTTATACCGCACAACGAAATCTGGATGTTGTAGGTCATAATCTTTCAAATGCAACGACACCCGGGTACTCCAGACAGCAGTCTATACAAAGTGCATCCAACCCTTTGGCGGTTATGGATGGAACAGGTATGGTGGGTACGGGCTCACAGGCAACCGGTGTACAGAGAATCCGTGATACTTATCTGGATTTCAAGTATTGGAGTGAGAATGTAGCTAACGGGGAGTGGAGCAAGAAGGCCGAGCTCATGAATGAAATTCAAATTACCTTTAATGAACCATCTCAGAGTGGGTTTGTTAAGATAATGGATGGATTTTTTGATTCATTGCAGGAACTTTCAAAGGATCCTTCAAGTGGAGCTGCACGTGCGTTGGTTGTTCAAAAAGCTACCACATTGGCAAAATACTTCAACAGTACAGCTACTCATTTTGAACAGTTCCAAAATGATATAAATGACCAGGTTAAGATTGATGTTGATCAGATTAATATTATTGCTTCCCAAATTCAGCTTCTAAACAAACAGATTTATAACTATGAGCTGACAGGGGATACTGCTAATGACTTAAGGGATTCAAGAACCCTGTTGGTTGACCAGCTTTCAAAGCTTGCAAATATACAGGCTAAAGAAGTTACTTACGGCAAACTTCCCAATGGAGATGACGATATACATTTCCAGATTACATTAGGGGGTAAAACACTGGTAGATCATTTCAGTGTAACTAAACTTACTGTAGTTCAGAGAAGTACAAAACTTAATGAGGAAGATATAGAGAACCTATATGATATAAAATGGGAAGACGGTAACAGTGTAAACATTACGGGGGGCGAACTTCGTGGGTTGTTGGATGTAAGAGACGGTAAGGATGGAATAGATGGAACGCCTATATACAAAGGAGTTCCTTACTATCAAAGAAAGTTAAATGAATTTGTACGTACATTTGCTATAGCATTTAATGAAGGGTATACAAAAATAGATTCTGGCTATGCCCATACTGTGGCAGGACATGTAGACGGGTATGGGTACGATGGGGATTTAACAGATGCTAATTCTGCACCTACAGGTATAAGATTTTTCACAATGTTAGGAGTGGGGGATACACCTATAAGCAGTGCGGACTTAATAGCGGGTGTTACTGCAAATATAACAGATCCTGATTATATAGATCAAGTTGCTGAACAGTATAATAAGATAACTGCAAAAAACTTTAGTGTCAGCAGTGACATAATAAACGATGCAAATAATATTGCCACATCTGATGCAGACGGACAAAATGGGAATACCAATATACTTAAAAAATTAATGGGTATCAGATCAAACCAGAGTCTTTTCAAGGAAGGTGCTCCGGAAGATTTTATGAAGTCCTTGGTAGCTGGCATGGGAATAGATGCACAACAAGCTGAGACCTTTGCCAAAACACAGGAAGCATTAGTAAAGCAGGTTGACAACAGAAGAATGTCAGTATCCGGTGTTAATTTAAATGAAGAAATGACAAATATGGTTAGATTTCAGCAATCATATAATGCAGCAGCTAGAATGATTGTAACTATGGGTGAAATTTACGATACACTTATTAATAAGTTAGGAGTGGGCTAAAAATGAGAATAACAAATAATATGCTGGTTTCAAATATGTTAACGGCCTTGGGAAATAACGAAAGCCGTATGATGAAGTATCAAAATCAATTAAATACCGGAAAGAAGATTCAGCTCCCTTCAGATGATCCTATTGTTGCTGCCAGAGCGTTAAAATTGAGAACAGATGTTTCGAAGATAGAGCAATATCAGAAAAATCTGGGGGATGCTAAATCATGGGTTGATGCTACGGATACTGCTTTGGCACAAATCGGAGATATACTAAAACGAGCTAAGGAACTTGCTACTCAAGCAGCAAATGGTACTAATTCCCCAACAGAAACCGGGAATATAGGCGAAGAAATGAAGCAGTTAAAAATTCAGCTTGTGCATATTGCTAATACAACTTACAGCGGAAGATATATGTTTTCCGGATTTAAAACAGATCAAAAATTAATAAATGATGATGAAAGTAGTCCTGATTTCGGGAAATTTGAAATTGATGTTAATACCATAACAGAAAAAATTCAGTTTGAAATTGGTGAAGGTGATAATATAAATATAAATGTTTGCGGAGGAGATATTTTTAATCTTGGTGGTAATGCAGCTGATGGGGTTGAACCTGCAATGATGGCACTTTTCACCAATATTATTACCGAAATGGAAGCAGGAGATAATGATGGAGTAAGAAGCCTACTTAACCAGTTTGACGTACAGATTGATAACCTGTTAAGAGTCAGGGCAGATGTTGGTGCAAGACAGAATAGAATTGATTTATCAGAAGATAGAATGAGTAATGATTTAGTTAATATGACAGATTTGATGAGCAAGAATGAGGATGCAGACCCTGCAGAGACGATTATGAATCTAAAAATGGAGGAAAATGTGTATCAGTCCTCATTGGCTGGAGGAGCAAGAATTATACAACAGACACTGGTGGATTTCCTAAGATAATTAAAATCAGTGTGGATACAAGGATGTGAGATGTATGGGGCTTTCTATTCAAACGACACCCGCAAAAATCTCTATTGAGACAGTTAATTGCAAAATAGAACGTAAAAGTGAGATGGCAAGGCTAGAGCTAAAGCAAAAGCCGCCGGTAGTTAATATTAAAACTGAACTACCCAGAGTTTTGATTGACCAATATGAATGTTTTGCAGAAGAAGGATTGAAAAACAATTACGATTTGCTAAAAGAGCAGTCAGGTTATGCATATCGACATGTTATGGAGTATATTGCCAGAGTGGCACAGGATGGAGATGCTATGGCTAAAATCGGAAGAAAGGCAAACATAATGATTGATATTGCCCAAAGAAATTCCGTTACAACCCATGAATTTGGTATGGTTACAATGCCTATGGCAAGACCCAAAATTGACTACGTTGGTGGTACTGTTGAATTTGACCCGGAACCAATAAATGATATTGGGATGAGAAATGGGGTAATAGGAACATATATTCCGCCCCATACAGAATTTAATTACACTCCTGGAAAAGTTTATACAAAAATGGAATCATACGGCTCCATAGAAATTAAATATACAGGCAATAATGTAGATAATTATATTTAGGCATTATTGCCTTTTTACTTATCCACAAAAGCGGTATAATAAGCTAAATAGAAAATATTTTGGAGGAGTAAATATGCTGGTGAAAACAACGCACTTTGGTGAAATTGATATAAAAGATGAGGATATAATTGAATTTGATGAAGGTATTGTTGGATTTGAGGATATACACAGATATGGGATTATTAAAAATCAGGATTCTGACTCGCCATTTAGTTGGATTCAGGCTATAGAAAAGCCAGAGCTTGCATTTGCTATAGTTGATCCCTTTGCCATAAAGAAAGACTATGATTTTGTATTGAATGACGAATATGTTAAGGCTTTGGAAATAGAAAATCCTTCACAGGTTAATGTGTTTGCAATTGTAGTAGTTCCGGAGGATTTGAAAAAAATGAGTATGAACCTCAAAGCTCCTGTGATTGTGAACAAAGAAAACAGAAAAGCTGCACAGGTCATATTGGATACAGATGAGTATACCGTTAGACATTATATAATGGATGAGCTCCAGAAACAGGAGGTGTAGCATGCTGGTATTATCAAGAAAAAAAGACCAGTCACTAATGATAGGCAATGATATTGAGCTTACAATCATAGAGATACAAGGTGATCAGGTTAAATTAGGCCTAAAGGCTCCTAAGAACATATCCATATACCGTAAGGAGCTGTACCTTGAAATACAGGAAGAAAACAAAAAGGCCGCTGCCGCAGATGTTGTGGAATTTGATTCCATATTCAAAAAATAGTACTCAACACTAAAAAAGTTTAAAGTTTTTTGATTTTAACTATAAAGTATTTTTAAAAAAGTACGATATATTAATTAAGCAGGAAGGTCATACGCTATAAACCGGCCGGATAGGCGGAGGGCAGGCCTGCATACCATTCGGGAAAGGACTCCCGGAAATAAATTATAATCATGGAGGATTTATATTATGAGAATTAATCACAATATTGCTGCAATGAACACTTACCGTCAGTTGACAAACAACACAGGCGCAACTAGCAAAGCTTTGGAAAAATTGTCATCAGGTCTTCGTATCAACCGTGCAGGTGATGATGCTGCTGGTTTGGCAATCAGTGAAAAGATGAGAGGTCAGATCAGAGGTTTGGATCAAGCATCAAGAAACTCACAGGATGGTATCTCAATGATACAGACAGGTGAAGGTGCTTTGGCTACAGTTAGTAACATACTTGTTCGTATTAAGGAGCTTGCTGTTCAGGCTGCAAACGGAACTTATGATGCAACAAATGACTTGGAAAGAATCCAAGAAGAAGTAACAGAACTTGCAAATCAGGTTACTGACATTAAGACTAATACAAAGTTTAATGGTATCGCTTTACTTGATGGTGCTGGTGATGACATTATTCTTCAGGTAGGACAGGAAGATTCACAAACTCTGACACTTGCTAAGACAAGTACTGATCTTACTGCTGTTGAAACTGCTGTAAAAGGTTATGACTTGAAAACTCAAGCGGGTGCAACTGCTGCATTAGGTACTATCGAAGATCAGATCAATGCAGTAAGTAAAATTCGTTCTTACTTTGGAGCAAACCAGAACAGATTGGAATACAATATAAACAATTTGGATACTTATAGTGAAAATCTGTCTGCTTCTGAATCACGTATCCGTGACGTTGATATGGCTAAGGAAATGATGGAATTCACAAAACAGAATATTCTGTCACAAGCAGCTCAATCAATGCTTGCACAAGCAAATCAACAGCCACAGGGTGTTCTTCAATTACTCAGGTAATTAGTTTTCTGCAACTGACGAAGAGCCGGGGGAAATATGCCTCTGGCTCTTTATTTTATATTCGGTTCTATGTCAATAGTTGGGGTAGAACAGTAAACTGAAATTTTTATTTAAAGAGCCAATTGCTTAACAGGTGATTGGTTCTTTTATGTTTGTAAGGTATGTAGGATTCTACGTCTGAAATTATCGAAGTTCCTATACCCATATGCAATACGCTTAATAACCTTTATTGTATTGTTAATACCTTCGGTAAAACCATTAGAATAAGGGCAGATGAAAGCGTTTAAAATATAAGGTTCCCAGTTTTTTAACATTGTCAAACAAGCTTTAAATTCGGGTATATCAGCAACATATGCGTGCATACGAAATTCTCTTAAAATTTTAGTTGCCTGAAAGTACTTTCGGGAGTTTAGAAGGTTTTGAATATCCGATTAACTGGAGCCACCTATTAACAGTGGAAGGTGAAATCCCAAGAGATGAAGCAATATCCTTTTGAGAGCGTTTACTTTCCAGTTCATTAATAGAATAAGCAGTTAAACGGCTACTAAGCCTATGAAACTTAGGTAATAATCCGTTAGTTTCATAAAAACGCTTATTGCAGTAAGGACAACAATAACGGCGTTTAGAATAAAGCCATAAAAGTTTTTTTCCAAAGGCAGGAACGTCTTTTACTTTTTGAGTTCTATAGTCGTGTACTTTATCAGTAATTCTTCCACAGTCAGGACAAATATGAGGCCGACGTTGTAATTTAAAATGTTAATACTTCCTATGTCTAGTAGTTTTGAGATATAATCATTTTGAGGCATAAACTTTCTCCTTCTTGAAAAATGTTGTGTGGTAACTTCAGTTTACAAGAATTTGAAGCATTATGCCTCACTTTTTTTATTTTTTACCCCAATGTTTAGTATAGAACCGATCATAATACAATTTTTCTTAACGATATTGCAAAGCAATTAAATGAAAAGAACTGCAATACTCTGGCGTATATGACTATTTTGATAAAAAATTAATTATATAGAAAAATATAGCTGACCCCAAAAACTGCTAAATACATATAGGATTTTTTCCGATAAAAATAACAGAAGAGTTTTTGGGGGTGCAGGTATGAAAATAGATGGCAGTGAATTAATGACTAATAGTCAAAGCAGTAATACAGAGATTCAAAAAATAATAAGTACAGTAGGCAAATCAGATAGGACGTTGACAGCTACAAAGTCAATTTCCCAAATAACAGATTATGATAAAGACTACATGCCTGTCTCTGAGAGAGTGGTTATAGAAGCGATACAAAAAGCAAATAAGGCAATTTCCGGTGGCAACAGAAGGTTTGAATTTTCTATTCATGAAAAGACAAATGAAATAGTTGTTAAGGTATTTGACTCAGATACAAACGAACTGATTCGTGAGATTCCTAATGAAAAGGTTTTGGATATGGTAGCGAAGATGTGTGAGATGGCCGGCATATTAGTTGACGAAAGAAGGTAGAGATATGAATATTAACAGTTCCTCAAACACAAATGGAGTTGCGGGTGCTACAAATTACTCAAGACTGACCGGACTGATATCAGGTTTTGATACTGATGCTTTGGTAAGGGCAGCCCTTTCAGGGGAACAGGCTAAGATAGATAAGATAAAGCAAAGCAGAGAATTAAATTTGTGGATGATTGATGCATATAGAGACGTTACATCATCCCTTCAGAGCTTTTATAATCAATTTTTCGATAGTCTTACTTCAACCACTAATTTAAAATTGGCATCTACATTCTCCAGTTATACCGCTACAATGGCAGCAGGCAGTTCCTCTGATGTTATTAGTGTAACTGCAGGAAGTGGTGCTAAAGCAGGGGTATATTCATTATCAGATATTGTTGCAGCCACATGTGCACGTATATCTACGGGAGCAAATGTAACTAAGACTGTTGAAACAGGGGTAATTTCTCAGACAGATTTAGATACAATAAAAAGTTCCAGCTATAATAACATTTTTAGAATAACCTTAAATGGTAAAACCGTAGATATAAAATTGGATAATGATTCGGGTGAAATATCTAGTGTAGATAATTTGGTTTCACAACTTCAAAGTAAATTAAACAATGCCTTTGGAACGGATTCTTCAGGCAATGGTAAAATAAAAATTGAAAATAACGGTGGTAGGCTTAGATTTACTACTCTTAGGAACACGGATACTTTTTCAATAGGAACTGTCAATAATGAAGGAGCAGGAAAATTGTTCAGCACAGTACCATCCGATACTACTCCTTTTGAATTAAATGGGACAAATAATCAATTTGAGTTAACTATTGGAAACACTACAAAAACTGTGACTGTACAGCCACTTAACGGAAACTCAACTTTTACAAGTGCAGATGATTTGAAAGCTGCAATTCAAAACGGTATTGATGCTGCGTTTGGAGCCGGAGCAGGTGTAACTGCCGACATTAAGAATGGAAAAGTTTTACTTAAGTCTGATGTCGGTGTGACTTTTTCCACTGGATATACAGTTAATGGAGCAACTAATGCAATACTTCAGATTGATAGTTCTAATACTTCCAATAAGGTTGATTTAAATGCGAAGTTATCAAGTATAGGTGCAGGTTTTGCAGTTGATCCTTTTGAAAACTCTGACGGTACATCAATTAAAAATACAGATGGGACTTTTTCAAATAATATAGAATTTACAATAACAAGCTCTAAGGGAACGGCTACCTTTTCCTTTGACCCGACAACTACATCAATAAATGATATAATTAAAAAAGTAAATATGGATACTACTGCCAATGCAACTATGAGCTATGATGTTACTACAAATAGCTTTAAAATACAGGCTAAGGATACAGGTGCTACATCTAAGCTTGATATAGTTGATACTGCTGGAGGATTTATGTCATCATTGGGACTTGCCGGTACAGGCGCTGTCGGAACTGATGCAAGTGTAACTGTTACAGGTGAGGACGGAACCTCCATGACTATAGTAAGGCCTAATAATTCATTTACTTATGACGGGCTTACCTTTAATATTTCTAAAGACTTACCCGCAGGTGCAGACCCTATAAAAGTAACCGTTGCAAGTGATACAAGTAAAACCTTTAATACTATTAAAAGTTTTGTGGAACAATATAATGCCTTAATTGATAAGTTGAATACAAAAATAAGTGAGAAAAAAGACCGTAGTTATACACCTTTAACTGAGACTCAAAAGGCGTCCATGACAACTGATCAGATAGAAAAGTGGGAAGCTAAAGCTAAAACAGGTTTGCTAAGCGGAAATTCTGATATACAGAACACCTTGGACAGATTAAGAGCTGCTTTATATGACTCGGTAGAGGGTGTGGGTTTAAGTTTATATTCTATAGGTATAACTACATCCAACGATTATCGTCAAAAAGGTAAACTCGTAATAGATGAATCAAAGTTGAAGGAAGCGCTGGCTAATAATCCAGAAGAGGTTGCAAATCTTTTTACGGCCACTTCTGATAAATCTTATTATAAGGCTTCCGGTGATTATGCACTAAAAAGCGAAAGGTATAAAGAATCCGGACTTGCAGACAGGTTCTCTGATATTATACAGGATGCAATCAGAACTACACCTGATGCAAAGGGCAATCTTGGTTCATTAATAATGAAAGCCGGCCAAGTGGGTGATGCATCAGAGTATACTAATTCATTAATAAAGGAGATTACGGGCTTTGATAAAACTATAGCTGAATTAAATCAAAAGCTCACTTCTAAGGAAAATATGCTATATGCAAAGTATGCAAATATGGAAAAAATGCTAAGTCAAATGAGTGCTCAATCGAACTGGCTTGCATCCCAATTTAGTTCCTGACAATAAATAGAGACTAGTGAACAGCAGGAGGTTGCTAATAATGGTAAACAATGGTTATAACCAGTATAAGGAAAATTCGGTATATACAGCCACTCCAGAGGAGTTGACTCTGATGCTGTACAATGGTTTAGTTAAATTCATAATGCAGGCACAGGGTGCTATTGACGAAAAGAACATTGAAAGAGCCAATAACTCAATTATTCGTGCCCAGGATATAGTTAGGGAATTCCAGGTGACTTTGGATATGAAATACGAAGTGTCCAAACAGCTAGGTAGTGTATATGATTACATGTACAGAAGATTGATTGAGGCAAACATGAAAAAAGATAAAGAAATTCTGGAAGAAGTTCTGGGAATGGCAAAGGATCTCAGAGATACATGGACTAAGGCTATGAAGCTTGCTAGAAGGCAAATTTCATCTACGGAGCAAATTGCAAGGTAAATATTGAATAGTTTAAGCACCTCGCACACAATTATATATTTAGTGCGGGGTGTATTTATATTAATTACAAAGCTTTGGAGGAGAATAATGACACCTGAACAATATATTCAAAAACTTACTGATTTGTCTTTGAAAAAGTTAGACAATATGAAAAAAATTTTAAACCTTACCAAAAAACAGTTTGAAGTAATTACTGAAGATAGCATAAATGAGCTGCAATCGCTAATTGATTTGAAGCAGAAATTAATAGATGAAATTAACGAGTTGGATGATGCATTTGAAGTATATTATTCAAGGCTGAAATCCATCCTTGGAATAGAGAGTATGGAAGAAGTAAGCATATCTAAGTATAATGAAGCTGTAAAACTGCAACAGACTATTAGAGAAATATTTGATACAGCAAAAAAAATACAAACGACTGAAAATGAAAATAACTTGAAGGCTCGAGGTGTTCTGGACAGTCTGGGAGGACAAATAAGGCAAATAAAGCAAGGTAAAATAGCAAACAGTGGTTATAATATTGGAGGTAAAATACCTCAGCAGTCATATTATTTTGACACAAAAAAATAAATAATACTTAAAATAAAGTGCACCCAATTTTACAAGGTGTACTTTTTACATATATAGGGTTAAATTCCTTATTATACCTCTGGTTAACATAAATTACAAGACTGCACTTTGTTTGGGTATTAGTATATAATGATACAAAAATATACAAAATACTGAAAGGATGTTAGTACAAATGAGATTAATAAACAAGTTAAAACTTTTAAGTGCAATGGTTTTTATGTTAGTCATTGTAGTTTCAAGTAGCATGGTATTTGCAGCAGACCCAAATACCTGGACCACAAAGGCACCCCTCAATACTGTAAGATATAATCATGAAGCAGTAGTTCTAAACGGACAGATATACGTTATTGGAGGAACTGCATATTCTACGCTAAGCTCAGTAGAACAGTATGATCCTGCTACTGATACCTGGACCACAAAAGCACCCATGTCAGTGGCAAGAGAAGGTCATCAATTAGCAGTAATAGGCGGTAAAATATATGCAGTAGGAGGCGGGGCTACCGATTTAAAATCAGTTGAAGAATATAATCCTGAAACCAATACATGGACAACGAAGGCCTCTATGGCATATGGAAGGGATGACCTTGCAACAGTCGTTTTAAATGGTAAAATATATGCAATAGGAGGAAGTCAACTTACCTCGGTGGAGGAATATGACCCTGCAAATAACATATGGGTAACAAAGGCTCCAATGTCTGTTGGCAGACAACAGTTTAAAGCAGCTGTGGTAAACGGGAAAATATATGCTATAGGTGGTTACAACAGTACGGGCAAATATCTCAATTCTGTAGAAGAGTATGACCCTGTAACTGATACCTGGACAACAAAGGCTCCAATGTACAATAGTAGATCTAGCTTTAACATAGCTGTAATAAATGACAAAATCTATGTAATTGGGGGGGTTAATTCTGGAACTAATAATGTTTCAGCCTCAATAGAGGAATATGACCCTGCTAATAACATTTGGACATTGAAGACATCAATGCCTACAGGTGGAGGAAAAGCAGTTGTATTGAATAATAAAATATACATGGTCGGGGCTAGTGGCTCCAAAACGCTAGAATATGACCCTGCTACAGATAAATGGACTTACCTTGCACCTGTGCTGGCTGGTAGAACTGACTCCGGTGTAGCGGTAGTAAATGGTAAAATTTATGCTATAGGCGGAAGGTACGGAGGTGCTACTTTAAAATCCGTCGAAGAATACACCCCTACTAACACAGGCGACCCCGGAGATGGAGGCAGTGAAAATCCACCGGTTATTACAGGAAACAGTGCAATACTTGAATTGACAATGGTTAACGGAGTAATAAAGGAATACGATTTAAATGCCGCAGAGCTAGACAGCTTCTTAACTTGGTATGATAACAGCTCAACCGGTGTCGCACCAGCATATTACATATTTAATAAAAAGAACAATATCAAACCTTTCCTAAGTAGAAAGGAATATATCGCATATAGCAAGATAGCAAGCTTCGAAGTAAAGGAATATGCAGAATAATTCATATTCCAGTTAAGCTACCAGACCTTAAACAAAAAGTGCAGTTGTTAAATCACCGTTAAAATGGTTTAACAATTGCACTTTTTATATTATTTTTGTGCTGATTTTTTAGCTTCTTCGACACATTCATTGGAAAAATCAATTACTTGGTCTATATATTTATCCTGTGCAGACAAATAGCTTTCACCATATTCGGCGGCGCCAGAATTCCAATAGTGTGCCTGTACAGGACTTTTCCTTTTATACACTTCATAAATCAGCTTTGTATTATCAGAGGTACCGGGAATATCCTGAGCCCCATCAATTAAAAGTATGGGAGTTGGAATAATAAAAGGTACTTTTGATATTATATCCAGTGAATTGTCAATCTTTGAAATCTTTTTTACAGCAAATTTCACAGCCGGTTTAAAGGGGATGGCTGGCAGCAGTGTGGACGATTCTACTATATAATCAATATAATCATCAATATTTGAGTAAGGACTGTCTGCAATTACGCCAATAATACTGTCTCTATATGGAGTCTGTGTTAGTGCAGACAGGCACGAAGACGCTCCAGTAGAGAATCCCATTAAAATAATCTGTTCAGTAGACTTTTGATTAAGGTACTTTATACCGCTTAAAACATCAGAAGTCTCGTTTCTACCGAAGGTTGACATTGAACCGGATGAGTTTCCAGACCCTCTCAGGTCAAATGTCATTACATTAAATCCTTCTTTATTAAGACTTGCAATAAGCGGGAAGGTTTGTTCCTCGAATTGAAGCCTGTTTTTTCCATAGCCATGAACCATAAGCACAGTTTTTTTGGAACCACTGTATGGAAAAAACCAGCCGTTTATTTTTTCTTTGGATTCACCTACCGTAAAGCTGATATTATTATAGTCAGGTGCAATATTGGAAGATATTTGAGGCGTAGTAACCTTATTTGGATGGGTAATTTTCCATGCAGAAAAAAATGAAATCGCGGCTACAGCGACTAATAATAATACTAATATATAAATCACTGACAAAAAAATATTCTTTGGTAAAACACTTTTGCGTTCCGCATAGGCAACAGGAAAAAGCTGCATATGAACTATCCTCCATTTTTATATAATAATCAAACCCAAAGGGATACTTGTAGACTTACAGAAAAACCATATTGACTTATGAATTCCCAAGCTTTATTATATTTTTAATTATAAGGAATGTAAATACAATATCAGTAATTGTTAAAACATGTCTAAAGAAAGGAATTTGTGTTATGAGCCAGATTTGCAGCTGCTGTCCGAGACATTGCGGTGTTGACAGAAATAATGTAACGGGCTTTTGCGGTGTACCTGAACAGCCAAAGGTTGCCAAGGCCTTTTTGCATATGTGGGAGGAACCTTGTATCAGCGGTACAAAAGGGTCGGGAACAGTGTTTTTCAGCGGCTGTAATTTAAAGTGTGTATTTTGTCAGAACTATGAAGTTAGTCAGGAGGGTTATGGAAAGTCAGTTACCATAAGCAGACTACAGGAAATCTTCATGAATTTAATCGAAAAAGGTGCACATAATATCAATCTTGTAAACCCTTCACACTATACAAAGACAATTAAAGAAGCAATTCTGCCATTGAAACAGCAGGGCAGGATTAACATTCCCATAATTTACAATACAAATGGATATGATTCCCTTGAAAACCTACTGGATATGAAGGGTATAGTGGATGTGTATCTTCCAGATTTTAAGTATTTTTCAGAGAAAACGGCTATAAAATATGCGGCAGCATCGGATTATCCTGAAGTTTGCAAAAACGCAATTATCCAAATGCATAAACAGGTAGGTTCGCCGGTATTAGACTCCTATGGTATTATTAAAAAAGGACTTATTATCAGACATCTTATTTTGCCTGGACATGTTAAAGAGAGTATAAGTATTCTGGATTGGATATCTGAAAATCTTCCTCGAGATGTTTATGTATCCCTTATGAGCCAGTATACTCCTTATTATAATGCTGGAAATTTCCCTGAAATAAACAGACCTATTACAAGAAATGAATATAATAGGGCAGTTGAACACCTTTACAAGCTTGGACTAGAAGAGGGGTATGTGCAAGAACGTGAATCCTCAGACACACAGTATATTCCGGATTTCAATCTGGAAGGTGTATGAAAATTAGTAAAAAAAGATTGCAATTAAGAAAAATATGTTTTATAATTTTATTTGTCATTTCTATATTTTTCTATTTTATCTAAAAATATTTCAATCTTTATAAAAATTATTTATATGGGTGTATTCAATGCAGGACAATTATTTTCAATCTAAATATAAGTATATAAGGCAGTTAGGACATGGGGGTTGCGGAAATGTGTATCTAGCTGAAAACACAAAGCTAGGCAATTTCTGGGCTGTAAAGGAAATTCCAAAGGGCAGAGATTTCACCATCAGCGGTTATTTAGAGCCTGAGATATTGAAGAGATTAAATCACCCTGCACTACCTAGAATATGTGATGTATATGAGGATGAAGGGTGCATATATATTGTTGAGGACTATATAGAAGGAATTGGTCTCAAACAGTTTATTGATGAAAAAGGCAATGTCCATGAGAAAGAGGCAGCAGAATGGGGGATACAATTGTGCAGTGTATTGGATTATCTCCACGGTCAGAAGCCTGAGCCTATTATATATGGTGATATGAAACCTCAAAATATTATTTTGACAAAGGGAGAGACTATTAAACTCGTCGATTTTGGCATATCTTCTATGGTAACCGTATCCCAGAATAAACCTCCGGGTTTAGCAGAAACCGCTTTTATAGGAACAAAAGGTTATGCGGCTCCTGAACAGTATATGGGAGGCTCCTTATGTCCGGCAACAGACATTTATTCCCTGGGAATTACATTAATTCATCTTATCACAGGGATTGACCCAGTAAAGAATTATTCTTTCTATCAGGATAATAATTTCTTAAAGCACCTTTCACCTGAAATGAGCCAAATACTAAAAAAATGTGTAAACCCAAGGTCTGATTTAAGATACAGAACTGCAGAAGAACTTATGAAGGCCTTGAGACATTATCTACTGATGAGTTCCGACACTTTAGCTCAAAAAACTGATTATGTACAACTGCCACACATATTTTCTAAAGTAATTGCAATAACCGGAGTAGCCGGGACAGGTGTTTCTACACTTACAGTGGCAATGGCAGAACATACGGCCAAGTCCGGAAATTCGGTGTGTATAGTTGATTTGAGCAGTACTGGCGATTTGGATAAAATCTTTTTTGATTCTGATGAAAATTCTCAAATACCCATTCCCCAAAAAATTAAATCTAATATGTATTATTTTAGAATATATATAGAATCGTTTGCCGATTCGCCGGAAAGTGTCACTATATACAAGCTATTGGGACAGCTGCAGGAGAAATACAGATACATATTTATTGACGGGCATCCGGAGATTTTAAAGGCTATAGATACATATCTTGATAACATTTTTATTGTCTCAGACATGAATCCTATTAACATTTCTAAAATATTTCAAATTCTTGAAAGGATAGGTTTTGCAGAGAAAATAGTATCCAGAACTTCTTTTATAATCAATAAATTTTATAAAGGAGAATTAAGTTCAGATATACTTGTACACAGTGTTTTTAATAGCTCTGAATTTGCAGAACTAAGAGAACTGTTTGCAAAGCCGGAGATTTTTGAGGTTCCCTACAGTGAAAGGGTATACTTGAAATGGATGTACGGTTATTTTGAAAAATTAGCAGGGTTTAACGGTTTGCTATCTGATAATTTTAAAAAATCTATATCAAATATCATTTTACATAAAATCATTCCACACAGAAAGAAAAGTTTAATTAAAAAGGAGTAAAGGCTATGAGTAAAAGGCTTATTATAAAGACCGTACTTATCTGTATCGGTTTGTTTCTAATTACGGATTCTGCATTATTTGCATATATATTTACAAAATATCCTATTAATACCGAAAAGAAAATATCTGTTGTAGTGGCAACGACAGATATAAAAGAAGGAGTAGTAATAGAAGAACATTTTCTGAGGAAAAAAGAAGTTTATGCGTCAGGAGTAAGTGCTAATGTAGAAACGGAAATTAGCAATGTTGCAGGGAAAAGGGCAATTAATGATATACATAAGAACGATTTTATAAGGACATATGAGCTTCTTGATAAAAAGGAATGGTATAAGGATGATGAGAGAATCATTGTTCTGCCTGTTAGTATGGAGGATAGATTGGCTAATTTGATTAAAAAGGGTTCATATGTTGACGTAAGACTACAAAAAGAAACTGGTGATACAACAGAGGATATTTTATATAAAATCCAAGTAAAGGATGTATTAGACGATGCAGGTATAGCCTTAGATTCAAAATCCGCAGTCAACTCCAAAATTGCTTACTTAAAATTGGTTTTAGGCAAAGAGGACAGGGAAAAGATATATGCTGCGTCAAGAAACGGAAAACTTATCTATGAACTGTACTGTGATAGTACACAAAAATCAGGTGGGGAGGTTAATTGATGGGTAAAACGGCAGCAGTCTTATCAGAGGTCAAGAACTCTGGTAAGTCGGTTTTTACGTATATTATGGCAAACCAAATCAGGAGAATGGTATCACAGGATACAAAAATACTGGTTTGCTGTCTCAATTCCAAATTCAGCCTTCTTTATAAGCTGCTGGGTATAAATGAGTCTTCTCCAGGAATTGAGGAATTAATTAATATTCAAGAATCGGAATGTGGATATAACCCCGGGGAGCTGACAGATATTATTCCAAAATCAAATGGAATATACTTTCTGGGAAGCTATAATACTACAAATTCCTATGTTAGGCGTTATACAGACAGCTTTTCAGCACTTATTGACAATCTTGAAAAAACTTTTGATTTAATCATATTTGATACTGTTTCAAGTAAAGAAAATATTATGACAAATATAGTTTTTCAAAAATCCTTAATGCTCATAAATCTTTTCGTTCAGGATGCAGAAAGTGTGAATATGCTTAAATCCACTATGGAATACAAATCAGAACACAAGCAGAAAGAAGTATATCTTATGTCCAAGTATAGAAATATTTACCCCAGAGTAAGTGACATTAAGCGAAGGTTTTCTCTAAATAAGATATATAAGATGGACTATTGCACAACTTTGCAGGAGATGAAAAACAGAGATAGCCTTCATCTCTATTTACAAAGAGATACGGAATGCAATGATTCTGTAAAGCAGGTTTCCAAATATATTACTCAAGTGTTTAATCTTAAATTAATTGGTAAAGAGCAGGGGAGTAAAAAGGTTAATTATTTAAAAAGTATATTTGGCACAATTACGTAAACATATTTTACAAATTTAAAGGAGGTTAAACGGATGAGAATCTTACAAAAGTTATGTTTAAAGGAGTTAATGGACTATGTGGAAGAAGAATTAAGACTAAACGGACTTAATGGAATAAAAGAATCTCGGCAAGAAACCGCAGGTATCATTTTTGAAAATGCAAAACAGACTCAGAAACTTCTGGCTATGGACGGAAGCCCTAGGGCTAGGGAATTTATGCAAAACAGCATATATTTCTTACTTATAGAAAGGGGTGAAATCATTACTCAGGAAAATATTGATGGGCTATTGGAAGAGTATCATATAAATTATTATGAAAACATATATACGGGAGGAGATGAAAAATTAATATCAAAGCCAATTGACACAGAGCTTGCAGAGTACCTAAGTCGGTATTCCATAAATATAGACGATGATTTTGATATAAAGCTGCAGAAGCTTACTCAAATTATTTATCAGGAGTTATATGGATATGGCATACTTGATGAACTGATTTTCGACCCGGTACTTAATGAAGTAGCATGTACAAGGAGAGACTATATATGGCTCCAATACAAGGGTATCAAAAGACATATTCCTAATAAGGCTTTTTGCTTCGGCAGTGAGGAGAGCTATAGAAAATTAATAGAGAATAGATTGACATCAACTGCAAGAGAAGAAATGAATGCAGGAGCACCCCTTGTATATGCGGTTTTAAAAAACGGGGCGAGAGTAACTGCCCTGAGACCTCCATTATCAAAATACTATGTTGTAAATGTAAGGTTATTTGCACCCAAAACCCAGTTGATAAATTACAGAAATAGTTTTGTTGAAAACAGAATTGCCCGAATTATTGAACTTCTTGCGGGAAAGGGAAGAAGAAATGTAGCTATCATAGGTGAACAGGGTTCAGGAAAGACTACAGCGGCTGACGAGCTAATAATAAAGCAGCTTGATGCGGATATAAGTATAGGTTTGGCAGAAAATATACATGAACTGAATATCTCATCGAACTACCCGGGAAAAAATATAGTGGAATTGCAATATACAAAGGAATTTAAGCCATCGGATATAACAGAGGTTTTTTTCAGGCTAAACAGGGATATCGTGATATATGGTGAAGTCAGAAACTCATATGAGGCTTTTGAAATGATAAAGGCTATGCTTAGACAAGCCAGAGGAAGTCTTTTTACTTTTCATTCATCAAGTCCTAGACGCATGATCCATGACATAAGACAGTTGTTAATGCAGACAGGTTATTATACCGATTTTAGGGAGGCTCAGTTTGATGTAGCAGATGCGGTAGACCTTATAATACACATAAAACTGGACAGAGAGACGGGACAACGTTATGTATACAAGGTTTCAGAGGTTTTGGCTTGTGAAGAAAACATGACCTTTGAAATAAACGACCTTTTTGTTTTTGACATGGAAAGGGGAAAGTACATAACAACTAAGAATGGTCTTTCAAAGCAGCAGTTATTATCCTGCATGGAGTATGAATTTACAAAATCCGATGCAGAAGAATTGAGCAGGTTGTTTTGCGGGAGTAATTTCGACAGTGAATCTGGTGTCGCTGTGCCGGAGGGTGATACCCTATGAAGGACATAGAGATATTTTTGGGTATAATTTTAGACGTAATAAATGACTATCAACCTTATATTATTATGATTCTATTGGGACTGCTGCTTCTTTTGGCGGGTATAGGAACTTCTGTATATAAGGGAGTTTTAAAAGAAAATAAATATAAAATTAAAAAAACTAAGCCGGGAAGATTGGTTGAGTATTTAGAAATATTTACAAAAAAATTTCCACTAAAATATATTTCCAAAAGACTGGATAAGGTATTGGAATACCTGATTCTGGAGAAAACTACACAGAGAAAGCTTGTGGCAATATCTTCTGTTTTTATACCCATATTTGGTCTTTTGCTCTATCTCATAATTGAAGCAATTATGAAGCTTTGGTATACAAAGCTGATTGCACTTGTCTTATGTTTTATGGTACCGTACTATACCTTTACACTAGCTCTTGATTACATAAAATACAGTATAAAGCAAAGAATACCCTCCTTTATTGATTCCTTCAGAAGCGCCTTTGTTACGCACAACAGAATAAAACCCGCATTGCAGGAATGCTGTTCAAATGCCAATAAAAGTTTGTCTAGGATAATGCTAAGGGTATCGGACAGTTCAGATATCAATGACAGTCTTCGGGCTGTAAGGGATAAGATAAATGATACCTGGTTCAATATTTTTGTGACACTTCTTATAAATTACAGAGAGAATGGTGGGGAACTTATAAACCAGCTTTACAAGCTGAATAAGACAATAACCCGCTATAACAATATTGAGAAAAAGAAAAACAGGAGGCTTATCTGGTATGAATTTTTTACACTAGGTGCAAGTATATTCAGTCTGCCTGTAATTATGCTCATAAACAGAATGATTCTTGGAGCAAATATGAGGCTATATTACAATACAGCACAAGCAGCAGGAAAGATAGCAGTTTTTTCTCTTTCAGCTTTAATTATAGTGCGTGTACTTAGAAGACTATAAAAGGGAAGGGGGAGAAAATGAGGATATGTTATTTATTCTGTTGATTATTATTGGTGTTTTAGCTGTTTTTTGTGGATTAAGTTTTAAGGTTATTAAGATACCTAAAGATACTAAAAGAAAAAATATCACAAAGGTTATTGAAAGTGTGGAAGAAAATATTTTTATAAAAAAGTTTCTTAATATTCTTACAAAGAACAGAGACCTATGGTTAAACAGGTTTGAAGTACGTGTGCTTGAACTTAGCGAGATTGGAATTAGTTTAAAAAGGCTGTATTTAGTTAAGATATTATGTTTTTTATTATGTATCATTGCTTTATCCGCTGTAAGATATACAAATATGGTTTATGAGCAAAGATTTGTTATTGAAAATACTGAGAAAGAGGATTCACTTTTTTACAGTCCACAGTCACAGGATAATCAGCAATACCACTTCTATAGGACTGTTTTATCAAAAGCAGGAAAGGATGTGCTTGAAAACTCAGAAGATACAGAGTTATACCATCTAGTTCAAGAAAAAGTGGCTGAGACTTTGACTTCATCAGATAAACAGGAGATTGATGAAAAAACAGAGTGGTTTATAAATAAATGGGAAAATGTTAATAAAATAGGATTCTTTAAACCTGGATATCTATGGCTTATATTGATTTCATTATTTCTTCCGGATATTTTTCTTGTTATACGATGGCTTGTAAAAGGTGCTTTATATAAAAAAGAAATAATCAAGCTTGAATATATATTTGAACTCCTTGCTAGAATAGATGGAATAAAAACACTTGACATAATATACGAACTTGAAAAAGCTTCAAAAACATATCAATGTTGGTTTGGGCAATTTGGGGCTATATTCAGGTATGATAAAAAGAAAGGTTTTGAATACCTGAAAAGCAAAAATGTAAAAAGCCTTTCTAAATTCACTGACATTATGGAAATATATAGTCTACATGATAAGGAGATTGCATTACAAATACTGGACAGAGAGGCTATGGAGAGGGATGAGTCAATAATAATGTCAGCAGATGAAACATTGGACTTTATGGATTTAATAGCATTTATTAGTATTGTACCTTTAGTATATGAGCTGGCAAGACTTATGCTTAACCCATTGCTGGATATCGTTTATAAAGCCTTTGAATTTATATAAAGGGGAGAGGTATGAAACAGGTAATCATAACTATAATAATGCTGGCTATAGCACTGGCACTTGTGATAGGCGTGATAGTTCCATTAATAAGTCATGGGGCAGAAATGGGAAGCCATACAGTAAACAAGGGATACAGTGCACTTCCGCATATTGAAAGTATATTAAATTAGCATAGAAAGGGTAGAAAAGTATTATGAAAAAAATAATTATCTCTATAGCAATGTTTGCAATAGCAATGGCGCTTCTTGTTGCAGTAATTGTACCCCTTGCCAATCATGGCAGGGAGAACGGCATTAAGGTTGAAGGCCAGTTGGACACAGTAGACTCCCAGATAAACACCCTAAGCGGTACTATACGTTAATTGGGGGCATATATGAAAAATATACTAATTGCAATAATTATGTTTGCGTTATGTGTAGCTTTAGTGATTGGAACTGTAGTTCCCACATCAAAGCTTATATCGGATACAGGGGAAAAGGTTTATCAGTCTGTAAAAAAACTAAACGATAACATTAAAGATGATTGATTACGCGTAACTTGGGAGGATAGATGAACAAAATATATGCATTTCTTATTATAATTCCTTTAATTGCAGTTCTCTTTTACAAAACACTAACATTTTATGAATATGACACAAAACAAAGGTATGTAAAAAATGAGGTAGACAGTGCTGCACACAAAGTTATGATAACAGGAGTTATGACCATAATGGACAGAGAAGAGCTTCTTGGAAAGCTTAGTAAGCTAGGGAACTTTCGTGCCAGTAATATCAGTATCAAATGCGGAAATCTACAGCCAGACGGAACAGTTGGCAGACTTAGGGAATATGTATTGGGAAGCCTTCTCAACAGAGGAGAGATATTTAGTATATATGTAGAATCAGAGAATGAGAGCATTTTTTCCGAAATGGAGGTTAATTCTCACAATGAAGGTAATGGGTTGCACTACAGGGCAAAAGCTATATGCAGGGTTGAAAAAAACAATTGGGAAGATTAAAAGCAATAGGGGTGGAGGCTTGGGGGTGCTTTTTATAGGTTTGGCTGTGACTTTACTTGTATTGATGGTATTTGTATGCATAGCGGACTATGCTGTTTATACATATAAAAGGAATAATATTTCCAAGGCAATGGATTATGCCGTAACTGCGGCAGTTCAGGAGATTAATAAAGATAAAAGTCTTGAAGGTCTGGCAGAGGGATTCGATGAAAATACCGGGACAAGGTTTACAGACGGTATTGAAATAGATGTTGACAAGGCTGAAATAACCTTTCTTTCGGTGTTTGACTCAAACTGCAGTTTAGAACTAACAGATATAAGAGAAAATTTACTTATCTGTGCTACATCAGTCGGTGGAGAAAAGGTAAACTACAAAATTAAAACACCGACAGGAGAAGTGCTAGATGGAATGGTTGATGAACCGTATTTAATAGAGGACAAAATTAATCAGGCAGCAGTGAACCGCTGGCCGGACTCTCATGAAGACATTAGCAGAATATCAATAAATGGAAATCCTAAGACAAATATGGTTGAGAGGGGTACATATTTATTTGCCTATATAAAGGGTATAAAAATTAATGGGATATTTACGGAAAGAAAATTGGCTCTATCATGCTTTGGGGGGGCAAAGCTTGAAAGGGCCAATGTACAAAACTAATTAATCAAATTGCTGTAACAGTTTATGAAGAGATTTTTGCAGTTGAACAATCTCTTCCACAGGTAAGTCAATACAACTGCCAATTTTGTCAGGGATACTCAGTGCCTTTTCACGAAGATTTTTTCCCTTTTCGGTTAACCTTATATAAACATTCCTTTCATCATCAGAGCTTCTTTGCCTGAGAACCAGCTTCTGTGACTCCATTTTTTTCAATAATGGAGTTAGAGTACCGGAATCAAGAAACAACTTTTTACCAAGATTCTTTAAAGTTATATTATCTTCTTCCCAAAGGGCCATAAGAGCTATATATTGAGTATACGTAATCCCTAATGGGTCAAGATAAGGTTTATATTTCTTTATAATCTCCTTTGAACATGCATATAGAGGAAAGCATAGCTGATTTTCCAGTTTTAGTTTATCATATGGCATATAAATTCTCCTTAAAAATCATCTTTAAATTAGAATATCATACAATTTAATTATATAAAACCATATTGAATCAACAGTATTGAAAAATCAGTAATTAACCTAAGGAGAACTATTCCCCCAGCAATTCCTTTATTTTTGCTTCTAAATCCTCGGGTTTGTAAGTTGGAGAATATCTGCCAACTACATTGCCGTTACGGTCAACCAAGAATTTTGTGAAGTTCCACTTAATATCTGAACCTACGCTGCTCTGGCCTAAATCATTAAGCAATTTTAAAAAGGAAGAAGTCTCCTCGTTCTCTGTATCTGAAGGAAACGCTTTTTTCAAAAATGTGTATAAGGGGGCTTCATTACTTCCATTAACTTCAATTT
This sequence comes from Ruminiclostridium josui JCM 17888, assembly GCF_000526495.1. Lineage (NCBI taxonomy): Bacteria > Bacillati > Bacillota > Clostridia > Eubacteriales > Oscillospiraceae > Ruminiclostridium > Ruminiclostridium josui. Next base: position 1,916,839 of record NZ_JAGE01000001.1, read on the forward strand.
TAGAAAAGGTTTTAAAAGAAACATCATAATTTAGTTTACAGAACTCCACTATTTCTTCATCAGTCCCGGGAGCCTGATTCAAAAACTGGTTGCAAGGAAAATCAAGAATTTCCAATCCTTTGTCCTTATATTTTTTATACAGGTTTTCCAAAGCTTCATATTGTGGTGTAAATCCGCATCCTGTTGCTGTATTAACAATAAGAAGAACCTTACCTCTATAGGAACCCAGTGAAACTTCATTTTTTTGGGCATCTTTTACCTTAAAATCATATATTGTCATATACATACCTCCTATTGAACAAAATTAAATTGTTTACAATTAAATTATATTAGGCTGAATTTCTAATGTCAATAATTATATTGTTTACTGAAAAAATACGGATATGCAAAGAGCGTTATAAATAATTAATAAAGGGGTACAAATAAATTACAGCAATTATACTGCCTAAATGGTATAATAACACATAAGAAAGAACAAGTAGCGAAGGAGAATCAGGCAGTTGAATATTTTATCCGCTGAAGGTATTTCAAAAAGTTATAGTGAAAAAATACTATTTAATGATATATCGTTGGGCATAGGTGAGGGAGATAAAATTGGGCTTATAGGCATCAACGGAACAGGTAAAAGCACTCTTTTAAAGGTAATTGCAGGTATTGAGACTGCTGATAAAGGAAATATAATAAGGGCAAACAAAGTACGTGTAGGTTATCTTGAACAAAGTCCTTCCTTTGAACCGGGAACAACAGTGCTTCAACAGGTATTTAACGGACATTCCCCGGTTATGGTATTACTGAGAGAGTACGAAGAGATATTGGCGAAGAGCAGTCAGAATCCGGGAGACAAAGCCCTTGAAAAAAGGCTTGTTGAATTAATGCATAAGATGGACACAATGAATGCTTGGACTTTGGAAAGCGAAGCGAAAACCATACTTACAAAACTGGGAATTGATAGTTTTGAAGCAGATGTGGCAGCTCTGTCAGGAGGACAGAGGAAGAGAATTGCAATGGCAGGAGCATTGATTAATCCCACTGAACTGCTTATACTGGACGAGCCTACTAACCATATTGACAATGAAACTGTGGACTGGCTTGAAAAGTATCTGAATGTCAGAAAAGGCGCTCTTTTAATGGTTACACATGACAGGTACTTTCTGGACAGGGTTGCAAACAGGATAATAGAACTGGACAACGGTAGACTTTATAGTTATCAGGCCAATTACAGCAAATTTTTAGAAATGAAAGCTCAGCGTGAAGAGTTGGAACAAGCATCTGAAAGAAAGCGGCAGAACCTTTTTAGAAATGAATTGGAATGGATTAGAAGAGGTGCACAGGCACGTTCTACCAAGCAAAAGGCCAGAATAGAAAGATTTGAAAAGCTAAAAGAGGCAGATGTACCCAAACAGGATGAAAACATTGAAATTCAGGTGGGAGCAGCAAGACTTGGAAGAAAGATAATTGAAGTGGAGGATATAAAGAAATCCTATGGCGATAAGACCGTAATTGATGGTTTCAGTTATGTACTTTTAAGAGATGACAGAATAGGAATTATAGGGCCTAATGGTGCAGGAAAATCAACACTTTTGAAAATACTTTCAGGACAGCTTGAACCTGATTCTGGAAAAGTTGAAATCGGGGAGACAGTAAAAACTGGATTTTTTACTCAAGAAAATACAGATATGGATCAAAACCTTAGGGTTATTGAATATATCAGAACAGTGGCAGAGCATATAGAGACTGCAAACGGGAGCCTTAGTGCCTCGCAGATGCTGGAGAGGTTTCTATTTCCACCCAGTGTTCAGTGGACGCCTATCTCAAAGCTTTCAGGTGGAGAAAAAAGAAGGCTTTATCTTCTTAGCATACTTATGAGTGCTCCCAATATATTACTACTAGATGAGCCAACAAATGATTTGGATATACAGACTCTTACCATTTTGGAAGCATATTTGGACGAATTCCCGGGGGCGGTCATAACTGTGTCCCATGACAGGTACTTTCTGGATAGAACGGCAAACAGGATATTTTCCTTTGAAGGTAATGGAGAGATTATCAAGTATGCGGGAAACTACTCGGATTACAGAGAGTACATGAATTTGCGGGGAAAATCGGATAATACAGATAAGGCTGCTAGCCCAGATAAAAGGAACAACAGTTCACAAAATAAAACAGAGTGGCAAAAGAACAAGGAAAAACCACTTAAATTCACTTTCAAGGAACAGAAGGAATTTGAGGAAATAGATGATGTTATAGCGGCTCTTGAGTCTGACCTAGAAAAGGTAAAAAAGGATATTGATAAATCTGCAACAGATTTTACAAAGCTTCAGGAACTCCTTGAGAAACAGCAGGAACTTGAAAAGGAGTTGGACTTGAAAATGGAGCGGTGGACTTATCTGTATGAACTGGCTGAAAAGATAGAAAACAGCAAGAAAAAATAAAATACGGTATGTAAAGGAGAATGGCATGGAGCAGTTATTTGAGGGCATGGAACTGGACAAGTCCCTTGTGGAGGCATTAAAAAAGGAAAGCATAACAACACCTACCGATATACAGAAAAAAGCGATACCTGAGGAATTGGAAAACAGAGATGTAATTCTTCATTCTTCTACAGGAACAGGGAAAACACTAGCATATTTACTGCCTCTTTTCATGAAACTCTCTGTTGATAAAAAGGAAATGCAGGCACTTATACTGGTGCCTACCCATGAACTGGCAATACAAGTAGAAAGACAAATCGAACTGCTTTCACAAAATTCTGAAATCAAGGCCACATCTACTCCGATTATTGGTGACGTTAATATTATGAGGCAGATAGATAAACTAAAGCTTAAACCCCATATAATAGTCGGAACAGCCGGAAGAATACTGGAATTGATTCAGAAAAAGAAGATATCAGCACATACCATTAAAACAATTATTATAGACGAGGCTGACCGCCTTCTTGATGACTATAATTTGGATACAATAAAGGCTATTATTAAGACAACTCTCAAGGAAAGGCAGATAATACTGTGTTCTGCCACCATTTCTAAAAAGACAATCGAAAGAGCCATGCCATTAATGAAAGAGCCTGTTGTTATAGAGAGTAAATCGGATGCGGGTGTTCCTGAAGCTATACAGCATTTGTACTTTGTTTCGGAACAAAGAGATAAAATAGATGTTTTAAGAAAGCTTGTCCGAATGTTAAATCCTAAAAAGGCCATTGCATTTTTTGCTAACAGCCAAGATGTCTTTATTTCGGAGGAGAAGCTTAGATATCATAAGTTGAAAGCTGGGGGTATTCATGGCTCACATATAAAATCTGATAGAAAGAAAACTATGGATGATTTTAAAAATGGAAGATTGCAGCTTCTCATAGCCTCTGACATTGCTGCAAGAGGTCTTGATATAGAAGATGTAACCCATATTTTCAATGTTAACATACCTGAGAGATCAATGGACTACCTTCACCGAGTAGGTCGGACTGGTAGAAATGGTAAATCTGGAGTGGCAATATCCATTGTAACCGAAAAAGAAATTGAATTAATAAAGAAATTTGAAAAGGAGCTTAAAATTAAAATAACTCCAAAATCCATGTATAATGGAAATATAGTTGAATATAAAAAGCAAAGAAGCAAAAGGACTGCGGACGGGTCAAAATCCGGAGCTAAAGTATTTCGTAAACCAAAAAAGTAGAAAGCCTTATCCTAAATGGTGCGGACTATCTAGGGTTGAAGGGAGTTGGGTAATATGGAAACTACAACGCTTCCCAAAGCGTGGGAAGGTGTACTGGGGTCGGCTAGTTTTATTCCGGTTACCAGTGTAAAAGCAATTGAAAGATACCACGATGCTGAGTGGTCAAAGGGATTAAGTATACATGAAACCTTTGAGATGGTTTATATAAAATCAGGAAGCGGCGTTTTTGAGATTGGAGAACAGAATGTCTCTGTTGGCTCAAATGACATTGTAATAATTAAGCCAAACCAGAGTCATAAGCTCAGTGTTGATTCTCAGGGCGGGTGCGACTTTATTGTTCTGTATTTTAAATTTATGGATCAGACGGAGCATACTCTTTCAGAGGTATCATTAGGGGATTTTATAAACTTTGTAAGCGGAAGGGAATCAGGTTCCTTTATAAAGCTTAAAGTTAGCCAGAAGAATGATATAATCGTTCTTTTAAACAGGATTCTCAAGGAACAGACAAATGACCAGCTGGGCAGCGATTTGCTTAACTATCTAATGCTGATGGAGCTGTTTGTACTTATATCACGTGCCCTAAAGGCTGAATGGGAAAACAGCATAAAGAACAAAAGCCCAAAAATAAAAGAACTGATGCAATCAGCGATACAGTTTGTACACAACAATTTTGAACGTGAGATATCAATTACGGATATTGCAAAATATGTTTTTCTAAGTCCGAGTTATTTTACAAGGGCTTTTAAAGAGAATACAGGATTAAGTCCCATGCAGTATCTGCTGAACATAAGAATTAAAAGGGCATGTGAACTGCTTCGAGAGACAGACCAGAAGGTGGGCGAAATAGCACTTAGTGTAGGCTTTTCCAACCAGCAGAGATTTAATGATATGTTTAAAAAGCAAACCAATATGACGCCTATGCAGTATCGCAATTCGTCAAAAAACATTCATAATTGAAAAAATAACGGTAAATAACAGGAAGAACACTTTTTAAGCTTATTATATAATTGCTTTAATATTAAAAGCTTGAAAAGAGTTCTTTTATTTTCGAAAAAAACATTTAAGTTTATATATTTAAGGGACAAAAGGGGGACTTAAAAATGGGAATGACAATGACACAGAAGATTCTTGCAAACCATGCGGGAGTGGATAAAGTAGTATCCGGGCAGTTAATCAAGGCTAAACTCGATATGGTACTGGGAAATGACATAACATCTCCCGTAGCTATAAAGGAGTTTGATAAAATTGGTCTGGATAAAGTATTCGATAAGAATAAGATAGCCATAGTACCTGATCATTTTACTCCCAATAAGGACATTAAGTCTGCAGAACAGGTAAAGGTTTGCAGGGAGTTTTCAAAAAGAATGGAAATAGTAAATTTTTTTGAAGTAGGACAAATGGGGGTTGAACATGCGCTATTGCCTGAAAAAGGCCTTGTAGTACCGGGAGATGTGGTTATAGGAGCTGATTCACACACATGTACTTACGGTGCACTTGGAGCATTTTCAACAGGAATAGGCAGTACTGACATGGCAGCGGGAATGGCAACAGGAGAAGCATGGTTCAAAGTTCCCGAAGCAATTAAGTTCGTCCTTAAAGGTAAGCCCCAAAAGTGGGTTGGAGGGAAGGATGTTATCCTTCATATCATAGGAATGATAGGTGTTGACGGTGCACTTTATAAATCAATGGAGTTTACAGGTGACGGAGTAAGCGCTCTTTCAATGGACGACAGATTCGCAATGGCAAATATGGCTATAGAGGCTGGTGCCAAAAACGGTATATTTGAGGTAGACGAAAAAACCATTGAATACGTAAAGGAGCATTCCACAAGAACGTATACAGTGTACAAGGCTGACGAGGATGCTGAATATTCAGAAGTATATGAAATAGACCTTGCTGAAATAAAGCCAACAGTTGCATTTCCTCATCTACCTGAAAATGCACGTACCATTGACAATGTAGGAGATATTAAAATCGACCAGGTTGTAATCGGCTCATGTACAAACGGACGTATAGAAGACATGAGAATAGCCGCTGAAGTTTTAAAAGGAAAAAAAGTCAGCGACAATGTAAGATGTATTATCATTCCCGCTACTCAAAAGATATGGAAGCAGGCTATGAACGAAGGTTTGTTTGACATATTTATCGATGCAGGAGCTGCTGTAAGTACACCTACATGCGGCCCATGCCTTGGAGGACATATGGGAATACTAGCAAAGGGAGAAAGAGCCGTTGCAACTACAAACAGAAACTTTGTAGGTCGTATGGGTCATCCGGAAAGTGAGGTTTATCTTGCAAGTCCGGCAGTAGCTGCGGCTTCTGCAGTAGCAGGAAGGATAGCCGGCCCTGATGATATTTAAAATTTAACAAATTGATATTACAAAAACAGACACGGACTTATATATACAGACGATTAATTGTCCGCTGTCGGAAAAGGAGATAGATATGAATGTTAAGGGTAAAGTTATAAAGTACGGACACAACGTTGATACAGACGTGATAATACCTGCACGGTATTTGAATACATCAGATCCTGCTGAACTTGCCAGCCATTGTATGGAGGATCTTGATGATAAATTTACGCAGAGAGTTCAAAAGGGAGATGTAATGGTTGCAGGAAAGAATTTTGGCTGTGGTTCATCAAGAGAACATGCACCAATTTCTATAAAGGCGTCAGGGATATCCTGCGTTATAGCAGAAACTTTTGCAAGAATATTCTATAGAAACTCTATCAATATAGGCCTTCCGATTTTAGAGTGTCCGGAAGCCGCAAAAGATATCAAGGATGGCGATGAGGTGGAAGTTGACTTTGACAAAGGGTTGATTAAAAATCTTACAACAGGCAAGACATATCAGAGTCAACCATTTCCTGAATTTATGCAGAAGATTATTTCTTCCGACGGGCTAATACAGTATATTAAAAATTCGCTTTAATACTACTGCTGAAATGGAGATGAATATATGAATTATAAAATTACAGTGCTTCCGGGCGACGGAATAGGCCCGGATATAGTAGCGGAAGCCCTTAAAGTTTTAGAATTAATAGGTGAAAAATACGGTCACAGCTTTTTATTTACAGAAGCTGATTTAGGAGGCATAGCTATAGAAAGGCATGGTGAGCCTCTACCTCAAGCTACCATAGACACATGCAAAGCTAGCGATGCAGTTTTACTGGGAGCAGTAGGAGGCCCTAAATGGGATACTCTGCCCGGAAACAAGAGACCTGAAGCAGGTTTCTTGGTATAAGGGCTGCTCTTGGATTGTACGCAAATTTGAGGCCCGCTGTTATATACGGAGCTTTAAAGGATGCATCACCTCTGAAATCAGAAATAATAAGCAATGGTATTGACATAATGGTTATCCGTGAATTAACTGGAGGAATATATTTTGGTAAGAGAGGCAGACTTGAAAGCGACGGGGGAGAGGCTGCATTTGATACCGAAATGTATAATGTATCCGAAATAAAGAGAATCGCAAAAGTTGGCTTTGAAACAGCGATGAAGAGAGGCAAAAAGCTTATGTCGGTAGATAAAGCCAATGTACTGGAAAGTTCGAGGCTATGGAGACAGGTAGTTGAAGAGGTGGCAAAGGAATATCCTGAGGTTGTCTTAAGCCATATGTATGTTGATAATGCAGCAATGCAATTGGTAAGAAATCCTGCTCAGTTTGATGTTATACTTACAAGTAATATATTTGGAGATATCTTGTCGGACGAAGCCTCTATGATAACAGGTTCAATCGGAATGTTGCCATCTGCCAGTCTTGGTGCTACGAAAGTAGGGCTTTATGAGCCCATACATGGCTCTGCTCCGGATATTGCAGGGCAGGACAAAGCAAATCCTATTGCAACAATACTCTCAGTGGCTATGATGCTAAGATATTCACTTAATCTGTCTAGTGAGGCAGATGCCATTGAAAAAGCGGTTGAGGAAGTCTTAAACAAGGACTATAGAACTGCTGATATAGCATCTCCCGGCACTAAGGTTGTTGGTACTAAGGAGATGGGAAGGATTATAAGAGAGCAAATATAAATTATTAAATGATTGATTTAAGTTACTTCGGTATTATATATAATCCTTATGCTGTTGTAAAACTACTATGTGTATATAGTTTTACAACAGCTTTTTTATTGAATGGTAATTCTAAACGTATTTACAGTGGTAGTCAATCTGTTTTTCTATATAATATGTATTTTTTAGGTTCAAAGCCATACCTTGCGTAGAATGGCAATACTACTTCATTTCCGTAATACGCCATTATTTCTATATCACTAATATTATTACTTTCTAACCAATTCAACGCACTTGTTATTAGCCTGTCACCAATTCGGTGTCCTCTATAGACCGATTCAACAAATAAAGAGTCAATCTCACCTCTATTACCGTCAAAAATTGAAGAGATACAAAAACCAACATTAACATCCAAGGCAGAATCCTTAACTACCTCTATTCTTAACTGGCCACGATGCTCCTTTTCATACAGCTGCTCCAGCCTTTCCTCGAAGGTGTGTTCTGAAAACCATTTCGCAAACTTGTCCGATTTGGACTGGTGAAGCAGGTTTAATTTTTCCCATAAAGGTTTAACAATTCCGATATCGTTCAATTTGATCTTATAAAATTCTAAATTCAAGAATATAGCCCCCTAAATCCTTGCAATATAGAATTTATTATATCACATATGGATACAACACACAAACGGCGCATTATAATACATAAATTGATAATAGTTACTAAAATGTTTATTCCTGTTAATTATTTTTTGTCAATATTTAGTCTATTATTAATCATGAAGTACAGTTGAAGAGTATTTCACACACAGAAATAAATTTGTTAGGAGGTTTTATGATGGCTGTAAGAGTTGGCATAAACGGATTTGGAAGGATAGGAAGAAATTCGTTTAAAGTTCTATTGGAAAAGTATTCCAAAGATCTGGAGGTTGTTGCAATTAATGATTTGACAGATACTGAAACATTGGCACATTTGTTAAAGTATGATTCTGTATTTGGAAGATATGATGGAACGGTCGAAGTTAATGAAAATAGCATAACAGTGAACGGAAAAACTGTCAAGGTTCTATCGGAAAAGGAGCCGGGGAATATCAATTGGGGAGATATGGGAGTTGATATTGTCCTGGAATCCACTGGTTTATTTAGCAAGAGAGAAAAAGCCCAGGTACATATAACAAATGGTAATGCAAAAAAAGTAATAATATCCGCACCTGTACCTGATGATGATATAACCGTAGTAATGGGAGTTAACCATGATAAGTATGATGCGTCAAAGCATAACATAATTTCAAATGCCTCTTGTACTACTAACTGCTTATCACCTCTGGCCAAGGTATTGAATGATAACTTTGGAATAGTTAGAGGATTGATGACAACGGTTCATGCATACACTAATGACCAGAGGATTCTTGACTTACCTCATAAGGATTTAAGAAGAGCGAGGGCGGCAAATGTATCAATAATTCCTACCAAAACAGGGGCTACAAATGCAGTTGAAAAGGTGCTGCCTGAACTTGCGGGAAAGATGAGCGGGTTCGCTTTGAGAGTACCTACATTTGCGGTCTCAGTTGTTGACTTTGTTATTGAAACAGAGATGCTTGTAGTAAAGGATGATGTAAATGCTGCACTACGTGAAGCTTCCGAAGGAAGTATGAAAGGTATTCTAGGGTACACGGAGGAACCTCTGGTATCTATAGATTTCAAGGGTCAGTCTGAATCATCCATTGTAGATGCTCTGTCCACAATGGTTATTAATGATAATATGATTAAGGTTGTTTCATGGTATGACAATGAGTGGGGTTATTCAAACAGGTATGCTGATTTAGCAGCTTTTGTAGCGAAAAAGGGTTTGAATTAAATAGTCTGTATTCGCTGCGTGACTGCTATGTTGGCTATTAAGGAGGCCGATTGTAATGGAAAACTGTGATTTGCTCTTGACACCTGTTGCAGACAAATTAAAACAGCTTATTAATAGAGATATAACATCTTTCCACGCACTTCCTATATCGGGGAAGAAGTCCATATCCTCCTCCACAGTATATGATAAATATAAAGATTTGTTTGGTGACGATTACTATAAGTCTGAAATGACCATATCAGGAGATAGTTTTGATACACCGATAATCCCGTCCAGATGTATAAAGCAGTCGGAGAATTTGACCGCAAAGGCTTTTGGCGCAAAAAAGAGCTTTTATATAACAATGGGAACAACAACTGCTAACAGGATTGTGATAAATACTATGGCTGATTACGGGGCACGGGCTTTAGTTGACAGATCCTGTCATATCTCGATCCATTTTGGAGTCAGAGATAGAAAGTGTGATCTCACATATATTGAATATAAGCATTTTTGCAAGGCATCAGGGCGATCCTATTTTAATTTTCGGAAGGTGGTTTCTCAATACAAGCAGGCGATTAAAGATGGCAACCCATACAAACTTGTAATTTTAAATGGATATTCCTATGAAGGTGTTTTCTATGACTTGAAACCGATAATCAGAGAGTGTTTAAAAGCCAACGATGATGTTAGTTTTTTAATAGATGAGGCATGGTTTGCATACGGATATTTTCATGAACGGTATAGAAAATATACGGCAATGCAGATAGCGGCAGACTTACAGGCAGAAATGCCGGATAGAAAAGTATGTATTGTCTCCACCCAATCAGCTCATAAATCGTTAAGTGCCCTTCGTCAGGGATCATATATACATGTTTTCGGAAATAAGGAATTTAGCAGAAAAATATTGGAGAGCAAGTTCGCTGTACATACCACTTCCCCAAGCTACCCCATTATTGCTTCACTGGAGCTGGCAAGAGTTCAGGCTGTAAAGGAAGGTCACCGTATGATAGAGGATTCTCTATTGATTTCGAAGTTTTTTTGTGAACAGATCAAAGAGAATAAAAGATTATCCTTATATTCAATAAATAATAAAGATTTTATTGGCAAGGGTGACGAAGGAATGGTATTTGTGGATCCCTTGAAAATCTCTGTAAACCTGTCAAAACTAAAGATAAGGCCGAAAGAATTTATAAAGTATGCTTTCGATAAATTTGGTATTTATATTAACAGATACTGCAATAAATCCATCCTTATAAACATTCATATTGGAATCAAAAAACAGGATATTATAACACTACTGAACGCAATGGCAGAATTTCAGCAGGAGACCCAGGATAAAAGCTCAAATTCCCATAAGGCTAATATGATGGATGGGAAAGAGATTGACTATATGGCCGAGGTAGGCGCAATAAGTGAATGTTTTGTTATCCCTTATCCTCCGGGAGTACCTTTACTCTTTAAGGGAGACATAATAAACCGTAAAGAAGCAGAAAAAATAAAGATTCTTAAGGAAAACGGTGTGGATTTAATTGTAGTTAAATAATTTATAAAGGAGGTTAAAAAATGATTCCATTATCAAAGCTAAAGGAAATATCAGATAAATACCCGGAAAAGGCAGCGATAGTTGAAGGTAATAAAGTTTTCACCTATAAGGATTTATATACGCTGAGCGACAATGGTGTAAGAAACATTGTCAGTAAATATAATATTCACAAGCTTAAACGAGTAGTATTTATATCTGAAAACAGATATGAGATGCTGGTGTTTATGTCAATATTCTCAACATTGAAGGTGACATTCCTTGGATTGGACTTTACGGGAAGTATCCAAAAAAAGATAGACTGCATAAAAAGTATAAATGCTGAAGGTATTGTATATACAAAGAAGTATGCAGATGAAATAAGGCTGATAAATAAAGGACTTAATCTGCTGACAATTTGCGTGGATAAAGAGTTTATTGAGCTAGTGAAAAAACCGGAGAAGGAACAGCAGGAGTTCGATACAAGTAAAATCAGCCGACCCTTTGAGTCAATATCCTTCACCTCAGGTACCAGCGGTGCACCCAAAGTTGTTTATAGGGACAAATCTTTTGATGGAAGGCGTTTTCCATACTTAATAGACAGATTCGGATTTACAAGTGAAGACATATTTCTTGTGACAGTGCCGTTTTACCATGTCTCAGCAATGGGATGGAGCAGACTGTTTTTGAACATTGGAGCTACCATTGTATTGGGAGATATAAATAATCCGGTCTGCATGGCATTGGACATGGTCAAATATAAGATTACTACGTCACTGATTGTACCTAATATTCTAGAAAAGATTACAAGAGCATTTGAAGAAAAGGCGGTAGAGGGAACCCCAAACCTGAAATTTGCTATTGTAGGGGGAAAACACTTCCCAGCCGAGCTAAAAGGACGTTCAATTAATGTATTTGGGCCAATTGTACATGAATACTATGGTTCAACGGAAACAGGAGTAAATGTTATTGCTGATCCACATGATTTGATAGCTGTTGCGGGCAGTTCGGGAAAAGAAATGGACGGAAGCAAGGTAATAATCCTTGATGACAATAACGTTCCTCTTCCCAGGGGGATTAGGGGACACGTAGCCATTTCCAGCTATCAGAATATGGTTGGGTATCTGAATGCCAAAACAAATAAAGCAGAAATTGGAGGTACGGAATATATTATTACTCCTGATTACGGTTGGATGGATGACAACGGATATTTATTCCTGACAAGCCGTTCAACTCCTGATTTCAATATCTATAAACTTGAAAATGAAATAGTTGGGGTTAAGGGAATAGAGGATTCGTACATATTTATAGATGACGATGGTATATTGTATTGCGCTGTTACAATCAATCATGAGCTAAATAGTAAGTTAACTGAAGTCAAGAATATCCTTGAATCCAATGGTATTAAGGACTTTAAAATAATAAATACAGTTATACCCTATAGCATGTCTGGAAAAGTAAATTTAGAAAAACTTAGGGGCATGATTATTAGGGTTTCAAATAGATAATGTAACTATCCCTCTGATTAAAGTATTTCAAAGTACAGCTCATGTTCATCTATGCTTACCTCTTATGTTTTAAATAAATTTTTCCTTTTAAATTTTGAACATGAGCTGTACTTGAATACTTTATTCCAGCTAACGATGTTACAAAAAGCAGGTAACGTTGTTATTGTAAGGAGAAACAAGAAAGTTGGCGGATATGTATTATGTAAGGAGGAATGACATTGATTGTTTTAAATGAAAAAACAGGCATTCTTGAAAAAAGGTGTCAGTCGTATTCTCTTCAAGACATTGAAGAACCAAATCTTTATAAAGATATATTCAATTATGACGAGATACCTAAATGTGTATTCGACTACAAAAACATACCCTTATCACCTGCAAAAAATTTTTGGATAACCGATACAACGTTCAGGGACGGACAGCAATCAAGAGCACCATACACAGTTGATCAGATATTAAAACTATATGACTTTCTTCACCAACTTGGGGGTGAGAATGGGATAATACGGCAGACTGAATTTTTCCTTTATAGTGACAAGGATAAAGAGGCTGCACTTAGATGTATGGAGAGGGGTTACAAGTTTCCGGAAGTTACAGGATGGATACGCCCCATAAGTAAGGATTTGGAACTTGTTAAAGAATTTGGACTCAAAGAGGTAGGCTTCCTTGTGAGTAGTTCCGATTACCATATATTTAAGAAGCTCAACAAGACAAGACGACAAGCATTGGATGATTATATGTCCATCATCAGAAAAGCTGTTGAATTGGGAATAAAACCAAGATGCCACTTTGAGGATATAACACGTTCTGACTTCGAAGGATTTGTACTGCCTTTTGCCAGTGAACTTCAAAAGCTTATGGAGGAGAGTGGAACACCCGTAAAAATAAGGTTATGCGATACCTTAGGATATGGTGTTTGTTACCCTGGGGCCGCATTACCTAGAAGTGTACCTGAAATTATATATAGTTTGAGAACCCTTATAGGGTTTGACAGCGAATTACTTGAATGGCACGGTCATAATGATTTTTATAGAAGTGTAAGTAATGCTACTGCAGCATGGCTTTACGGATGCTCCAGCGTGAACTGCTCTCTTTTAGGTGTAGGGGAAAGGACAGGAAATACACCACTTGAGGCTATGGTTATCGAATACGCACAGCTACGAGGTACTCTGGATGGAATGAATCTGTCTGTAATAACAGATATAGCAAACTATTTTGAGAAGGAACTTAACTATGTGATACCTGGGATGACACCTTTTGTGGGTAGGAACTTTAATGTGACACAGGCGGGAATTCATGCTGACGGACTATTAAAGAATGAGGAGATATATAACATATTTAATACAGGCAAGCTTTTGAAGAGACCTGTTGGTGTTGCAGTAACACAGACATCAGGCCTTGCAGGAATAGCATTATGGATTAATAACAATCTAATGCTTGATGAAAATTTAAAGATTGACAAAAAAGATCCCAGGGTTAAAAAAATTAAAGATTGGGTTGATGCTCAGTATCAATCAGGCAGAGTTACACCTATAAGTGACGGAGAAATGATTGAAACTATAAGGGCAATAGCACCTGACATATTTATATTAACAATGTAGAAAGAAAATAAGGAGAAAGTTTTATATGAAAAAAGACAGCTTAATAAAAGGAATGATATTTTGTTTTCTTGCAGTTGTTGCATGGGGAGGAATGTTTCCTATTGCAGGTGTAATTATGAAATCTATAAATCCGTTTCATTTTACTGCAATAAGATATTTTGTGGCAGGGATAATATTTCTGATTTTGCTATTTGTTTTGGAAGGGAAAAAATCTTTTAGCTTTGATGGAAGCTTCTGGAAACTATTCTTTTTTGGAACTATGGGGTTTGCGGGATATAGCTTTTTAACATTCGGAGGGCAAAAATTACTTGGGACTTCCGGGGCAGTTGTAGCATCTATATTGATGGCCTTAATGCCCATAAATACAGTTATCGTAAATACTATTTTGGGAAAAGCAAAGCCAAAACCCTTTACTATGGTGACAATTATTTTCGCACTGGCAGGAGTTATGATGGTTATAACAAAGGGTAACATAAATAACCTTTTAGCAGTGAAAAACAATTTGCTTGGAGATATCTTGATATTCTTAGGAACAATCTGTTGGGTTATTTACACAATTGGTGGGACAAGCTTCAGTTCATGGTCACCTATAAGATACACATCCTTAAGCTGCTCGTTGGGAGTTATAACAGTATGCTTGCTAACTGCCGCAGGAACTGCAATGAATCTTATTGCTATGCCTTCATTAAATGATATAGTTTCAAATGGCTGGCAGTTGGGATACATGGCTCTTATAGCAGGGGTAATGGCAGTATTCCTTTGGAACTACGGCAATAAAATAATTACACCTATTAATGGAATACTTTTTATGAATCTGGTTCCAGTAACAACATTCATAATTTCCCTTTTCCTTGGTACGAGCTTCAAAGGTATTGAGTTATGCGGCGCAGTACTAACAATATGCTCACTTATAGCAAATAATATATATACAAGGTTCAGTGTAAATATTGCGGAAAAAGAAAAGGCCTTAAGTCAAAAGGCCTGATACATACTTCTCAAATATAAAAATCAAAATCTGTGAGCATGAGCTTTAAAAGATATAACTCATGGCTCACAGATTGCTAATCCATTCATCTGAAGAAAGCACTTTGCTGAATCTTGCTGCTTGCGTAACCAAAATAGCCTTATGAAGATCTTCTGCAGAAATATTACCTGCACTGTTTGATAATTGAAGGGTTCCGGTTGCATCTGACAAAAATTCAACTGAATAACCCATATGCATAGCCTGCCTTGCAGTTGTATCACAGCACATCTGAGTCATAAACCCTGCTATGGTAACAGTATCAATACCCAAATCCTTCAATACAGCTTCTAAATTAGTATTTGTGAATCCGCCGGGCAAATTTTTCTCAACTACTTGAGTATGCTTTTTATTTAAAATCTCAGGATGAATATTCCATTCATTGCTCCCTTTTTTAAATGTCACTGCATTCTCGGCGAGTGAGGTATGCTGAATCAGAATAACAGGTATATTTTTTTCGTTGGCAGCATCCACTACCTTAAGAATGTTGCTGAAACTGTTTGGGGGATATGAAATAGGTAACTTTCCAGTTATATACTCGTTCTGCACATCAATTACCAGTAATGCTCTTTTCATAAATATATACACTCCTTCGTTATTATTATTTTAAAACAATATAATTATATACGAAAATATACATAAATGGTATATTTTTCAAAGGCGTTATTTACAATTATTGATATTATGTTGATAAAATTGTAAGGTGGGAACCATTTATATTTTGTTAAAGTATTGAATCTCTAGGAGGGCTGCTTTATGCAAGATGGTACAGTTTGGTTTGATCTGGATATATATAATACTATATCTACATTTGATATGGTATTTTCCAGAGATAAACTTCATCTTCTGTTTATCAAGAAAGGAGTATTGTATGTAAATATAAACGATAAGAAGCTTATCCTTACGGCAGTATCTATTTTCTGCTTCAATGGACATGAAAACTTTGTAATACAGAATAAATGTAATGTAGAAGTAACTATACTTTCATTTTCTCCAAATGTTATTAACAGCTCATTTACAGTAGAAAATATACATAATATTCCTAGTAACTTTTCAAAAACAGACAGGCTTGATTGCCTTTGTCTTCAGCCATTTATACATCGTACAGGACAATACATCGGGCAAATAGAGGTTGGATTAAAGCAAGTAGATAAAATTAATTTTCTGTTGAAAAAAATTATGGACATATCCGAAAACAGTTATATTTTTAATAAGGACTTTATATACAGGTCTGCAATATTAGAACTTTTATTAATTATTAATCAACATTCGAACAAAGTCATATTATATGATAATACTATACAAAATACTGATAACTCAAGCATAATAGAGGATATAGTCGGTTATCTGCATACGTTTTATACTCAGAATATAACCATTGCAACGATAACACGCAACTTCAATACAAATAGAACAACACTTTCAAAGAAGTTTAAAGAAAAACTGGGGGTTACCCCTATAGATTATCTGAACAGAATAAGGATAAGTAAGGCGGCTTTGTTATTACAGGAATCAAATATGCCTATAAATCAGATAATGATTAAGGTAGGATTTAATAACCGCAATTATTTCAATAAAGTTTTTAAAAAGCAGACAGGGTTAAGACCTGGAGAATTTAGAAGAAATTATAGAAAACCTGTATGAAGGGACTTAAATATTTGTTTACTTAAAACTTCAATTTTTATATTTAACAGTTAAGAGCAAAAGGTCTTTTTTTACAGGCTCTAATTCAATAGATGTATTTGTACTGCCGCTCCAATAGACCTTTTGACTTCGTTGAATCTTCATAAACAGGCAGTCTTTGCCTTGGAGAATATTACCGGAGAAAACTTTCTGGTAATATTCTCCAAGGCAAAGATCTAGCTTTTAAAATCAAAGTCTTGGTTAATATCTGTAATATATAAATTATTGTTTAGTGTCATTATTTTTAAATAATTTTTGTTTTTGACGTATATAAAATGGCCGGGGAAAGGTTCAATACAG
Source organism: Ruminiclostridium josui JCM 17888 (assembly GCF_000526495.1). NCBI lineage: Bacteria > Bacillati > Bacillota > Clostridia > Eubacteriales > Oscillospiraceae > Ruminiclostridium > Ruminiclostridium josui. Next base: position 1,933,983 of record NZ_JAGE01000001.1, read on the forward strand.
ACTGTTTTACCCCGGTACACTTTTTTGTCCAATCTTCTTTTATTTTTCATACATTAACGGAAATGAAAATAATTATCACTGCCACAAGTGCTATACTTACTTACATTTATTAGTCAAATGAATAGTAAAGTTACATTTTGCAAATAATAGGCTATGAATTAATTACTATTACATTATTAAATCTGCGTAAACAGCTTATGGAGGCAGTGAAGATTATGAATGTTCGCGAAATATCACAACATAATGTAGATTTCAGGAAGGGTATTATTTTATTGGGTGGTTGGATATCTGCCGTACTATCACTTTTCATTTATCCTTTTGTTTTCGGAATGGTAGGAGTGATTTCGGGTATTCTTGCGGCTAAAGATGAAAAAAGCAGAGTTGGAGTCATGCTTGTTGCAGCCTCCATCATACTCATGGGGATAGGCCTTGCATTTAGTAACAGGCTTTTGGCTACAACCATGACTTATCTTGGGATTTAACTTTAATTAATATACCTTTAATATATTTGGAGGAAAACATGGAAGACTTGGTGAACGGTAACCTGTTGATAATTGGAGGGGCTGAAGATAAGTGGGGACAGAGTAAAGTTCTCAAACATGCCATTGAAATGTGCGGGGGACCGGAATCAAAAATTATGGTTTTGACAACAGCTACTCAAAAACCAGAGGAAGTTGGTAAGGAATATAGGAACGTTTTTTCAAGACTTGGAGTAAAATCCATTGACGTTTTAAATGTAGATACCAGAACAGATGCAAACAGCGACTCTGTGGCCCAAAAAATATCAAGTGCTGCAGGGGTTTTTTTTACAGGAGGCGACCAACTAAGGATTACAAGCATATTAGGTGGTACAAAAACTGCTAAAGTTCTTATGGATATGTATAAAAAGGGCATACCTATTATAGGAACAAGTGCGGGTGCTTCGGTAATGAGTAGTGTTATGATAGTTGACGGTAATGGGAATTCAGCAGCAAGAAAATGTACCCTTGGCATGTCTCCAGGACTTGGATTTATAGAGCAGGTTATAATAGATCAGCACTTTGAGCAAAGGGGAAGACTAGGCAGACTTTTGATAGGGGTTGCCCAAAACCCTTCTGTTCTGGGAATTGGTATAGATGAGGATACTTCAATAAAAGTTTATTCGAATGCATCCTTTGAGGTAATAGGTACAAATTGTGTTACGGTAATTGATGGGAATACCATTCAGGAATCAAATGTTTCAGAGCTGAAATCAGAGGAAATAATTGCATTGTCAAATGTCACCATACACATATTACCTAGTGGATACGGATATGATATCAGTCAGAGAAAAATACTAATGCCTAAAGAAAGCAAACACAATTAAAAATGTTGTAATTTCAACTTATCAGGAGGTTTTTCAAGGTGCAAATTCAAAGCATTTATTGCTTTAAAGGAAGGAATATATACAGTCATCAACCGGTAATACGTATGGTAGTGGATATTGGAAAGTATGAAGAGGGCCCTACCAAAGATATACCGGGATTCAATAAAAAACTTCTCGAATTTTTCCCTGAAATAGCAGAACACACTTGCGGAGTAGGGTATGTAGGGGGATTCGGTGAAAGACTTATTGAAGGAACATACATGGGACATGTAGCAGAACATTTGATAATAGCAATACAAAACAGGTTTGGATATATGGTAAAATATGGGAAAACTAGACAAATAGGTAATACATCAAAATATTATATAATTTATGAATATAGCAATGAGGCTTTTGCTATTGAATGCGGAAGAAAAGCAATTGAAATAGTAGAGGCCTTTGCTGAAGGTACTCCCATAGAGTTAGAGAAAATAATGAAGGATTTAAAACACATATCCTCAGATACCGATATGGGCCCCAGTACAAAAGCTATTTATCTGGCTGCAAAACGAAAAGGAATCCCTGTAACAAGAATCGGAGAAGGAAGTATTCTTAGATTGGGATACGGAAAGTACACGAGGGTAATTCAAGCATCACTTACTGATGGCTCAAGCTGTATAGCGGTAGATATTGCATCAGATAAGCAGATGACAAAAAAACTTTTAATGGATAATAATATACCAGTTCCATACGGAGTTGTTGTAAGAAACGAACAGGAGGCCATTGAGGCTGCTGAAAAGGTAGGTTATCCTCTTGTAATAAAGCCCATAGATTCTAATCAGGGAAAAGGGGTTACTGTAAATATATGTTCTGAGGATAAAATTATAGAGGCTTTTACAGAGGCACGGAAATATTCTAAAAAAGTTTTAGTTGAGAAATATATTTGTGGCAAGGATTACCGTGTACTTGTTGTAGGAGGAAAAGTGTGTGCTGTTGCTGAACGCAGGCCTCCACGTGTCACAGGAGATGGAATAAGTACTATTGCACAGCTTGTAGAATATGAAAACATGAATCCTCTAAGGGGTGAGGACCATGAAAAGCCGTTGACACTTATAAAACTTGATGATATATCATTGAATTATCTTAAGGCTCAAGGTTATTCACCAGATACCATTTTAAAACCCGGACAGACAGTTAATCTCAGGCAGAACGGAAATCTTAGTACAGGGGGAACAGCTAAAAACTGTACCAGAGAGATTCATCCCAAGAATGCACAGTATGCATTGGCTGCGGCAAAAGCCATGGGACTTGATATTGCCGGAGTAGACTTTTCTTCCCAAGATATTTCAATCCCTATTGATAATAACCGAGGTGCAATTATAGAAGTAAATGCGGCGCCTGGACTGAGAATGCATCTTCACCCAAGTGAGGGAGAACCCATAAATGTTGCTGATGCCATACTAGATATGATGTATCCGCCAAATAAACCGGTCAGCATACCTGTTGTATCAGTTACAGGGACAAATGGTAAAACAACTACAACAAGATTAATAAGACACACCCTTTCAATTATGGGATACAATGTAGGAATGACTTCTACAAGCGGCATTTATATAGGTGATGAATGTATACAAAAGGGTGACAATACTGGCCCTGTCAGTGCAGAAGTTATATTGTCAAACAAGGAAGTTGATGCTGCGGTTCTGGAAACAGCCAGAGGTGGAATAGTCCGAAGAGGATTGGGGTATGATTTGGCAGACGTGGGAGTTCTTATAAATATAAGTGACGACCATCTTGGAATAGACGGAATTAATACAATTGAGGAACTTGCAAAAACAAAGGCTCTTGTGGTAGAAGCAGTAAAACATGACGGCTATGCAGTACTAAATGCCGATGACGGAATGACCCCTTATATATTGGAGAGGACTCGCAGCAATGTCATAATGTTTAGTAGAAGTATCTCTAACCCTGTATTTAAAAGACATTGCAGAAATCCAAAAAATATAGCCGTATACGTAAGGGATGGCTATATATGGATTCAAAGAAATAGCAAAAAAATTCCTCTTATAAGCTTAGATGATATTCCTATTACCTTTGGCGGAATAGTGGACTGTAATATAGAAAATTCTCTTGCTGCAATATCAGCGCTCATAGGACTAAATGTCCCGTTGGATATAATAGTTAAAGGTATGAGTACCTTCCAACCTGATACAAAGCTTAATCCCGGAAGATTTAATATATTTGACATGGGAACATTCAAAGTTATGATAGATTATAGCCATAACATAGCTGGGTACTCTTCTGTAGTAAAGTTCATGCAAAAGGTAAAGGCAAAAAGGTTGGTAGGGATAATCGGTATGCCGGGAGACAGGCAGGATTCAAGCTATAAAGAGGTTGGTGAACTTTGTGCAAAATCCTTCCACAAGATTTATATAAAAGAAGATATTGATTTGAGAGGACGAAGAAGGGGCGAAGTAGCGGATATATTTGAACAGAGTATTATTAACGCCGGAGCTAAGAGGGAAAATGTAGAAATCATATACAGAGAAACTGAGGCACTTGAAAAAGCCATGCTCGATGCACAACCAGGGGATTTGATAGCTTTGTTTTATGAAGAGTTTGAGCCGGCCATTCAGGTGATAGATAGGTTTAAACGAGAGCAGGAACAGGCAAATGCATTGCTGGAAGGCAGTTTAAATGCATCTATTAAAAACATAGAGCAATTCAGTACAAAGTCATAGTTGTTTCAAGATGGGCTGTAGCAATCCAGAACTGGATTTGCACAGCCTCTTTTAATAAATAATACAGGCATTTTCTTAAAACATATCCTTCCCATAACAGAACGTATATGGTAGAATTTAAAAAAATGTAATGATTTTTGATTGGTCTTTTTGTTATTGTATGGAGGATAAGATGCCTGAGGTTTATTATTATGTGAACTCTGATAAAGTCTCGGATATACTCGACTGTGGTCTTAAACTGTCTGCTTTTTTTGATAAAGAAGTAATGATTGAGGGGGACGTTCAGCAGTGTTTTACAGGTCTTATAAACCCAAGGGATGACATGAATTCATATAATTCAAAATCTCTTACCTGTATAAAGATAAATGTCAAAAGTGAAAAATGTTATGTGGCAGACAGATTTATTTATGACACTATAAAAGAAAAGCCTGAGAACTTAGAATTATATAATAAATCAGTAATACCGCTGGAAAAATATATTTTCGGAACTTATCGCAATCCGGAATGTCTTATTACATCCACTATACTAGCAGGAGAGGCTTCACTTGTTGATAGATGTATGGATTTACCTGTTATTTATGCAAATTCCGAAGACTTGTACATAAATAATGTTTTAAATAATTTAAGAGAACAGTATGATAAATTTGATGACTACCTGTTGTACAGTTTATTTAGCAAGCTTGCAGAGATGGGGAAAGTTGATGAAATAAACAGCAGCGACGGCAAAAAAGCAGTTTTTAAAACTGGATCAGGTGAAATATATTGCGTAAGAAAGCTTGAGTTAGACAAAATTTTTAAATAGAGGTTTCATGGTGAAAAATCAGATTTTGAAAATACTTAAAGAGCAATCCCAATATATATCAGGTGAGGATATCAGCAAAGCTTTAAATGTGTCCAGAACCGCAGTTTGGAAGCATATAAATGAATTGAGAAAAGACGGTTATACCATAGAGTCATCATCCAAAAAAGGATATAGATTTCTTAAAGCCCCGGATATACTGGATAGGAGAGAAATCAATATTCCAACGGGACAGTTAATTGGAGCTGATATACAGCACTTTGAGGAAATAGATTCAACGAATAATTATGCAAAAAAAATTGCAAACGAAGGCTGTGCCCACGGTACAGTTGTAGTAGCGGACAGGCAGACAACAGGGCGGGGCAGAATAGGAAGGCAATGGCAGTCTGATACATCGGAAGGAATCTGGTTTTCAATTGTTTTAAGACCGGAACTCGAACCAGAAAATGTACAGATAATAACACTTGCGACTTCAGTTGCAGTAGTTGAGGCCATTAAGGAAAGCCAAGGAATAGTTTGCGGAATAAAATGGCCTAATGATATAATATTAGATGGAAGAAAACTGGGAGGAATTCTAACAGAGTTAAGTGCCGAGCCAGGTCATATAAATTATGTTGTTGTTGGTATAGGAATAAATGCAAATCAGGATTCAGAGCATTTTGATTATGAGATAAGGCAAAAGGCTGTTTCATTAAAAATGTACGAAGGTAAGACCGTATCAAGGTCTAATTTGCTGGGTTGTATTCTGAGTAATTTCGAAAAAATATATAAAAGCGTGTTGCTTGGGAAAAACCAAGAGATAATAGATAAATGGACAGAATATTCTGTTACCATAGGAAAAGAAGTAAAGGTTGCTTACAGAGGTGAAGAATACATTGGGATGGCTCAATCCGTTGCATGTGACGGAAGACTTATTGTACAATGTAAGGATGGAGTGACGAGAGAAATAACAGCAGGTGAGATTCAGGTTAGGGGCTTGCTGGGATATACATAGTACTTAGCAAATATGGCAAGGAGGATTTTATCATTGGTTAAAAAGAATGAATACCTAAGAAAAAATTATATAAGGGATGATGGACAGGCTGGGCAGCAGACTACTCAACCTGCGCCGCAGCAAAGGGCATATCAGAAGGACTCAGAGATGCAACACAAGGATAATCATGTCAGAAGTACCAGACCTCCCAGAGACCAGCAAAAAGAAGGTTACCAGGCTAGGGAAAACAATTCTCAAAAGAGAGACTATACTCCAAGAGAAAACTACCAAAGAGATAATGTAAGCAGGGACTCATCAGCCTCAAAGGATACTCAGCACAGAGAAAATAACCACCAGAGGAATTACCATAGGGACAATTTCCAGGGCAGAGAAAATAGAGAGTCTTACAAGCAGCATTTTCAAAGATCAGCTATCAAACCCCGTGCAGAGGAAACTGTTGAGGACATAGCTAATGATATAATAAGGATTCAGAAAGAAATAGATCTTGAATTAAAAGAAATAAGGAGCATGAGGCTTGGAGTTTAGGTCTTGTCATCTGGAGGTAATATGATTTTAGTAGTTGATGTAGGAAATACGCACATTGTTCTTGGTGTATTTGAAGGAAAAAAATTGCTTGCAAATTGGAGACTTGGTACAAATAAGGAACAGACTTCGGATGAACTAGGAATGCTGATTCTAGGATTATTTAACCATGAGAAGCTATCAGTAGATAAGGTTGATGCAGTTATTGTTGCATCAGTTGTACCACCTATTATGTATACATTGGAACATGCTATAAAAAAATATATAAATGTTCAGCCAATGATTATAGGTCCCGGTACAAAAACCGGAATAAATATCAGATATCAGAATCCAAAGGAAGTTGGGGCGGACAGAATAGTAAATGCCGTAGCCGGCTTTGATTTGTATGGAGGTCCGTTGATTATAGTAGATATGGGTACTGCTACTACATTCTGTGCAATATCAGAAAAGGGTGAATATTTAGGCGGTGTTATATGCCCTGGTATGAAAATAAGTGCAGAAGCATTGTATCAGAAAGCTGCAAAGTTGCCAAGAATTGATTTGGTAAAACCTGAGGGTGTTATTGGTAAAAATACTGTTTCAAGTATGCAGTCAGGAGTATTTTATGGATATGTAGGCCAGGTTGATTATATTGTAAATAGAATCAAAAAGGAAATGCAGGAGGATAACATAAGGGTTATTGCAACAGGAGGGCTTTCAAGGCTAATTGCCGAGGAATCTGTGACCATAAATGATGTTAATCCTACTCTTACCTTAGAGGGTCTTAGGTTAATATACGAAAGAAATATATAAAAACAAAAAAGACATTTTTTATGTCTTTTTTTGATAAAAATATCATTTCAAATACAAATAGGGTAATTTGGTTTAAAAATACTTGATTTGGCCACAATAAATGATGTATTCTTAAAAATTCGTGATTTATTGGAATACAAAACTAAAAAAAAAGGAAAAATTATGTTTGTATATTAAAACATATTGTGTTACGCTAATAACAATTGTGAAAAATATGGAGGGATTTTAATGGGTTTTAAAGTTGCAATCATAGGAGCAGGGTTTGTTGGAGCATCAGCAGCGTATGCGATGTCCATAAACAACTTAGTTTCTGAATTGGTATTAATTGATGTAAATAAAGAGAAGGCTTATGGTGAAGCTCTTGATATCAGCCATGGTTTATCATTTGCAGGAAATATGACAGTTTATTCCGGCGACTATTCAGATGTTAAGGATTGTGATGTAATAGTTGTAACTGCAGGTGCAGCAAGAAAGCCAGGCGAAACACGTTTGGATCTTGCTAAGAAGAACACTATGATAATGAAGAGCATAGTTACTGAACTTATGAAGCACTACAATAAAGGTGTAATTGTAAGTGTATCAAACCCTGTTGACGTATTAGCGTACATGACCCAAAAGTGGTCAGGATTACCAGCAAGCAAGGTTATAGGATCAGGTACAGTTTTAGACAGTGCTAGATTAAGAACTCACATCAGCCAAGCATTGAAGGTTGACATTGCTAATGTTCACGGTTATATAGTTGGTGAACATGGTGACTCTCAGTTGCCATTATGGAGTGCAACTCATATAGCAGGCGTACCATTTGATGAATATGTTAAAATTAACAGCTTAAACATTGATAAGGAAGCTCTTTTCAATGAAGTTAAGGTTGCAGGTGCAACTATTATTAAGAACAAGGGAGCAACTTACTATGGTATAGCTCTTTCAATCAACAGAATAGTTGAATCCATATTGAAGGACTTCAAGACTATCATGCCTGTTGGTACTGTTCTTGACGGACAATACGGATTAAAGGATGTTTTGGTTAACGTTCCTACAATCGTTGGTGGTAATGGAGCTGAAAAAGTTCTCGAATTGAATATTTCAGATGCAGAATTGCAACTTCTGAAGCATTCAGCTCAACAGATTAGAACAGTTATTGACGAAGTTAAAGATATATAAGTTATAAAATTGGACAGGTATCTTTAATAAAAAGAGTCAAAAATAGGTTGTGAAAGATTTCACAATAGTGTAAAATTAACTAGGAGCAAATAAACATACTCATTTCTTTCAATAGTATCGTTTATTTGTTCCTTGCACTAACAAAAAAAGTAAGACATATTTACTATTAAACGTTTGGAGGAATATCAAATGGGTACTATTTATGAGGATTCACTTAAAGCCCACGAAGAGTGGCATGGAAAAATAGAAGTTGTATGTAAGGCTCCTTTAAAGGATAAAAGAGATCTTTCATTAGCTTATTCACCGGGAGTAGCTCAACCATGTCTCGAAATTCAAAAAGACGTTGAGAACTCATACAAATATACTAGAAGACACAATCTTGTAGCAGTTATCACTGATGGAACAGCTGTACTTGGTTTGGGAGATATCGGACCTGAAGCTGGTATGCCTGTTATGGAAGGTAAATGCTGCCTGTTCAAAACTTTTGGTGATGTTGATGCATTCCCACTTTGTATAAAGTCAAAGGATGTTGACACTATAGTTGAAACTATTAAATTGCTTTCAGGAAGCTTTGGCGGCGTAAATCTTGAAGATATAGCTGCCCCAAGATGCTTTGAAATAGAAGAAAGATTAAAGAAGGAAACAGATATTCCTATATTCCACGATGACCAGCATGGAACAGCTATTGTTACAGCAGCAGGTCTTATCAACGCATTAAAAGTTGTTGGAAAGAAAATGGAAGATATCTCAATAGTTGTAAATGGAGCAGGTGCTGCTGCTATAGCTATTACAAAACTTCTTTTCTCAATGGGCTTAAGAAAAGTTGTTCTCTGTGACACAAAGGGTGTTATTTATGAAGGCAGAGATAACCTCAACCCAATTAAAGCTGAAATGGCTAAAATCACTAACCTCGAAGGCAAAAGAGGAACATTAAAGGATGTTATGGTTGGAGCAGACGTATTTATCGGAGTTTCAGCTGCTAACCAGGTTACAAAAGAAATGGTTAAGTCAATGGCTAAAGATCCAATTATATTTGCTCAAGCAAACCCAACTCCTGAAATTATGCCTGAAGATGCTATCGAAGCAGGTGCTGCTGTTGTTGGAACAGGTCGTTCAGACTATCCAAATCAGGTTAATAACGTTCTTGCATTCCCTGGTATTTTCAGAGGTACTTTTGATGTAGGAGCTCGTGAAATAAATGATGAAATGAAGATAGCTGCTGCATATGCAATTGCAGGACTTGTTAGCGATGAAGAAAGAAGTGCAGAGTATGTAATTCCAGCTCCATTTGATCCAAGAGTAGCAAAAGCAGTTGCTGAAGCAGTTGCTGAAGCAGCTAGAAAATCAGGTGTAGCTAGAAAGTAATTTTGTACTTTAAGATAAAAGACTGCCTTTTATAATAAGGCAGTTTTTTTTATGTGGATTATGGGAAATATAATGCTTTTAGTTACTTGTTTTACTTATTTAATTAAAAATTATATGGTCTGATTAAAAGTGAATATTGATTGAAAAAGGCATATTACCTATAATGATGACGAAGATATTTAGATATGGCAATATCCTAAAATAAATATTATCCCTGAGGATTTTGGACAAAGTTCCGTTGGGGATATTTTATTATTTTTTCCTGCTTATCAAAATGTACCGAAAATATTAAATAATTTTTATACTTTGTGGGGGTGGTAATACAACATGAAATTAAATAGAAATGGAATAAAGGACTACAGTGTATGGGAAGCAAACCAAGTAGAACTACCTAAATTTGATTATGATGAAATGCTTAGAAGGACCAGAGAAGAACCAAAATGGGTTCATTTCGGTGCAGGCAATATCTTCAGAGGATTTATAGCAGCATTGCAGCAAAATCTTTTAAATTCAGGAAAATCTGACTCAGGAATAATTGTTGCAGAAACCTTTGATTATGAAATTATTGATAAAGTATACAGGCCCTTTGATAATCTTAGTTTATTGGTTCATCTAAATCATGATGGAAGTTTGGAAAAGAAAGTTATTGGAAGTGTTTCAGAAAGTTTGGTAGGAGATACAGCTCGAACTGAGGATTGGGAAAGATTAAAAATAATTTTCCGTAAGCCTTCCTTACAAATTGTCAGTTTTACAGTAACTGAAAAGGGTTATTCACTGACAGGGATGTCAAACCAATACCTGCCTGACGTAATACATGATATGCAGCACGGATTGAAGGAGCCGAAGAGCCTGATTGCAAAAATTTCGTTGTTGCTGTACGGCAGATATTTAGCAGGAGCATACCCTGTTGCCATGGTAAGTATGGATAATTGCTCTCATAATGGAGATCTTCTTAAAAAATCTGTTCAAGTAATTATTCAAAAGTGGGTTGATAATGGCCTAGTCGAAAAGGGCTTTTTGGATTACATCAATAATCCTTCAAAAGTCTCATTCCCATGCTCAATGATTGATAAAATCACTCCAAGGCCTTCTGAAACTGTAAATAGGGCTTTAGAGGAAATGGGACTTGAGGACACTGAAATTATTTGTACAAACAGAAATACATACATTTCACAGTTTGTAAATGCTGAAAAACCGCAGTATCTGGTAATTGAAGATCAATTCCCCAATGGCAGAATGCCTCTTGAGGATGCGGGAGTGTATTTTACGGACAAAAGAACAGTAGAAAATGTTGAGAGAATGAAGGTTACAACTTGCTTAAATCCTCTGCATACGGCACTTGCTGTATTTGGATGTCTTTTGGGATATAAGCTGATAGCTGATGAAATGAAGAACCCTCAGTTGAGAAAACTTATAGAAAATATTGGTTATAAAGAAGGAATGCCTGTAGTTATTAACCCAGGGATTATTGAGCCCCAGGCCTTTATAGACGAAGTAATAAATCAGCGTTTCCCCAATCCATATATACCGGATACCCCACAGAGAATTGCTTGTGATACTTCGCAAAAAATCCCTGTTCGTTTTGGTGAGACAATTAAGACATACGTAAGCCATTCCACATATGATGTTAAAAGCTTAACATATATTCCACTTGTAATTGCAGGCTGGTGCAGATATCTTATGGGCATAGACGATAGCGGCAATGTTATGGAGTTAAGTCCTGACCCCATGTTAGACCAGTTAAAAACATATATTGAAGGTATTGAGCTGGGTAAGGCAGAAACTGTTGGAGAGCATTTAAAGCCATTGTTATCAAATGACAAAATTTTTGGTGTGAATCTGTATGATGTTGGACTAGGCAAGAAAATTGAAGGATATTTCAAGGAACTTATTGCAGGACAAGGTGCAGTTAAAAATGTACTGGAGAAGTATGTAAGATAAAACGAAGTATTAAGGAGATGTTACTTATGAAGATGACCTTTCGATGGTTTGGTGAAAAGGATGATAGCGTCAGCTTGGAGCAAATAAAACAAATACCAGGTGTTACGGGAGTCGTAGGAGCTTTGTACGACGTGCCTGTTGGCGAAGTTTGGCCTATGGACAAAATTACTGCACTAAGGGATTCTGTTGAAAAGGCGGGCTTGAAGCTTGAGGTTATAGAGAGTGTAAATGTGCATGAAGATATCAAACTTGGATTGCCAAGCAGGGATAAATATATTGAAAACTACCGAAAGTCTATAATTAACTTGGGAAAAGTAGGGGTAAAGGTTATATGTTATAACTTTATGCCTGTATTTGACTGGCTGAGAAATGACCTTGCATATCAATTAGCAGATGGCTCCAATGCACTTTGCTATGACCATGATATAGTAAAGGACATAAACCCGGTTAAATTGGTAGAAGACACTGCAAAAAGCTCAAACGGTTTTACTCTGCCAGGTTGGGAGCCAGAAAGATTAAGCGAATTGAAAGAAACCTTTGAGAAATACAAGAATGTAGATGAGGATAAGTTATTTGACAACCTTAAATATTTTCTTGAAAATATTATGCCTGCATGTGAGGAGGCCGACGTAAAAATGGCCATACATCCGGATGATCCACCGTGGCCTCTTTTTGGATTACCAAGGATTGTTACATGCAAAAATAATCTTGAAAGGCTTGTAAAGCTTGTTGATAGCCCATATAACGGATTAACTCTTTGTAGTGGTTCCTTAGGTGCAAATCCTGAGAACAATATACCTGAATTGATAAGATACTTTGGTAAAATGGGAAGGATACATTTCGGACATGTTAGGAATCTGAAGTTCTTTGGAGAAAGGAAATTCCATGAGTCTTCACATCTATCATCGGACGGTTCCTTCGATATGTTCGAAATTATGAAGGCTTACTATGATATAGAATTTACAGGGTATATACGTCCTGATCACGGAAGAATGATTTGGAATGAAAAGGCGAGACCGGGTTATGGTCTTTATGACAGAGCATTAGGTATAGCTTATCTTAACGGGTTATGGGAAGCTATAGATAAGATGACTATCGGAGGTAAATAGAGTGGCTAATACAATCATAAACACTGATGCGGAAGGATATAACTGCTGGCTGGGATATCATTTACTAAAAAACAATAAGTTAAAAGAAATTTATTCAAAATGGGCTTCCAATATAGTTGTTTCCCAAGGAGTAGAAGATATTGGAATTGCATTGGATGAACTAAAAAGGGGTTTTAAAGGAATACTGGGAGTAGATGCAGATGTATCAAGTGAGCCGAAACAAAGCTCTTTCATTGCTATTGGGGTACTTGGAAGAGGCAATAGCATCGATTCATATGTAAAATATAATGAGGTAGTTCAAATAGGTAACGAAGGCTTTATAATCAAAGGAACTAAAACTGTAAATGGCGAGACAGTTGTTGTAGCCGGGACTACCACTAAAGGCTTGCTGTACGGAATATTTTGCTTATTGAGGCTATTGCAGACTGAGACAGTGATTGAAGGAATTTTAAAGATTGAGAATCCTGTAAATAAGCTTCGTATTATAAACCACTGGGACAATATAGATGGAAGTATTGAAAGGGGTTATGCAGGTAAATCTATTTTCTTTAAAGATAATAAAATAATAGAAGACCTTGATAGAATTAAAGACTACGCAAGACTTCTATGCTCCGTGGGTATAAATAGTATTGTTATAAATAATGTTAATGTCCACAAGTATGAGAGTATGCTTATTACAGACAGATATCTTAAGGATGTTGCAAATCTGGCTAAAATATTCTGGGATTATGGAATAAAGCTGTATCTAAGTGCCAATTTTGCCAGTACCATTGAAATAGGAGGACTTGCTACTGCCGATCCTTTGGATGCCGAGGTAAGAAACTGGTGGAAAGAAAAGGCTGATGAGATATACTCTTATATACCTGATTTTGGCGGGTTTCTGATAAAGGCCGATTCCGAATTCAGACCGGGACCTTTTACTTACGGTCGAACCCATGCAGATGGTGCCAATATGCTTGCTGAAGCCTTGGAACCACATGGGGGGCTGGTTATATGGAGATGTTTTGTGTACAATTGTATGCAGGATTGGCGTGACTATACAACTGATAGGGCAAGGGCTGCCTATGACAACTTTATGCCTTTGGATGGTTTGTTTAAGGAAAATGTGCTGCTCCAGATAAAAAACGGGCCTATGGATTTTCAGGTTCGTGAGCCTGTATCGCCATTATTCGGTGGATTGCAAAAAACAAACCAGCTGTTGGAACTTCAGATAACTCAGGAATACACAGGACAGCAGAAACATTTATGCTATTTGGTGCCAATGTGGAAAGAGATACTGGATTTTGATACAATGGCTAAAGGTAAGGGTACAAGTGTAAAAAAAATTATCACAGGTTCAGTGTTTAATAATAAATTAGGCGGTATGGCAGCTGTAGTAAATATAGGAAATGACCTGAACTGGACTGGACATCAAATGGCACAGTCAAATACTTACGGCTATGCACGACTATGTTGGGATCCGGATTTGTCAGCAGAACAGATTACTGATGAGTGGATTAAAATGACTTATTCAAATAATGAAAAGGTTGTAAGTACTATAAAAGAAATGCTTTTGGGTTCGTGGAGAACCTATGAGAATTATACTTCACCTCTGGGAATTGGATGGATGGTTAACCCCAATCATCATTACGGGCCTAACGTAGACGGCTACGAATATGATAAATGGGGAACCTATCACAGGGCAGACCATAAGGGAATAGGTGTTGACAGGACAGTCAGGAAAGGAACGGGATATGCAGGACAGTATCATAAGGGCGTTGCCGAGATTTATGAGGATTTGGAAAAGTGTCCTGAAGAACTGCTGCTATTTTTCCATCATGTACCCTATGATTACAGACTTAAATCCGGTGAAACAATAATTCAATATATCTATAATACCCATTTTAAAGGTGTTGAAGAGGTAGAAGAATTAATAAATAAGTGGAAGAGCTTAAAGGGGTTAGTAGGGGAAAAAATATTCCAGCATGTGTTGGAAAGACTTGAGGTGCAACTGGAACATTCCAAAGAGTGGAGAGACGTAATAAACACATATTTCTATCGTAAAACAGGAATACCAGATGAATTAGGAAGAAAGATATACTAGTAATAATAAATAGGGAGAGGCCTGCAAAACAATTAATTATAATTGGTTTTGCAGGCCTCTCTTGATTTTTGTCATTGAGAGTTAATTTGACTTTATACTTCTGTATTCTCCGGGATTAATACCCACATATTTTTTAAAAAATCGGGTGAAGCTCTGCTTATTGTTATATCCTAGACTAAGTGCAATATCATTAATATTCATGTTTGTCTGGCGAAGTAAACGTTGTGCTTCTTCAATTCTCATGTTGTTTATATAGTTAACAATGTTCTCACCGGTCTCATCATTAAAAATCTTTCTTACGTGGGAATAGCTAAGGCCAACATGTTCAGCGAGGGTATTAATCGCAATATCCTTTTTGTAATTTTTGTGAATATAATCCAAAATTTTAACTATATGAGATTTTCCCTCTACTTTGAATTTTTCGTTGTACTCAATAATCTGTAAATATATATTTGACAAGAACAAACCTGCCTCGTCAAGGGTGTCAATCTCTGCAAGCTCACTATATATATTGAAGTCATTTCCAAAAATTTTGCTGACACTAATGTTTAAATCAAGCAAATATTTAATGGTATTTCCGAGTAGCTGGTTCAGTATAAGCATAACATTATCGTAGCGAAGATTCTTATTTTGCTTAATTTCATCAAAGAAGCAGCTTAGGGAAGTCAAGAGTGCATCTTTTGAGCCGATGTCAATATTGTTGAATATCTGTTTTTCTATAGTAAACGGGTAGAAATACTTATTTGTGTCAGATGTTTCTTCTTTTTGACTTATAAAAGATTCATGTCCCATCATAAATCTTTGTTTAATAAGATTCTGTGCCTCATTATACGAATTTCTTATATTAAGAATGTCATCGTAAATGCCTCCGACACAAACAGTTATAGTTGTTTCTATTACTTTTGCAGCTTCCTTCTGTACAATTGAGAAAGCACTTTCTAATACTGAAATAACATTTATAAGGTCCTCATCGGAGAAATTTACAATAAGAACCACCTTATCTCCGTCTAAAACCACACCTGAGCATTTAAAAGATTCGTCTACCTTTTCCTCAGATAGGTTCAATATTACTGATTTAAGGTAATACTGATGCTCGTATGAGAAGTTTGATACAAAATCATTGTACTTATCTATGTATATTACACAGCACAGTGAGTTCTTTAATGGAAATAGATTCATCTCATCTTCCGTAATTGAAGGCTTTCCCCTTAAAAGGCTTAGTAGATAATTTTCACGAAGATTTTTTTGATCCCTTTCAATGGTGCGAAATAGCTGATCTTCTTGCTTTATCATGGCATCAAAAGTTTTAGAAAGAAGGGTAAACTCATTTCCGTTTCCAATAATGTCAATACCCTTTCTGGCTTTGATTTCCTGTACCAGTTTTTTTACAGGGTTGAGCAATTTACGTGAAATTATATATGACAGCAGTACAAAAAGTACCAATAAGAAAATTGAAATATATATTATGGTTATTTTCAGTGATTTTACCTTGGAAGTCAAGGTATTCAAAGAAAAAACACCTACATATGTCCAATTCTCTGCTCCTGTTTTTAGATATGTGATAAGAAACCTTTTTCCGTTTATTTTTTCTATAAAATGTCCTCTGTCAATATGGCTTTTTAAAATTTTAGAGATATAGGGAACGGTGGATAGATTTTTATTAAGTATAGTTTTATCAACAGAAGATATAACTTCACCCTTGGAATTTATAATGCTTATAAAATCTTCAATGTCATAATTGTTGCTGTTAATAAGGTTACTTAACCTGCTTTCATATACATTTATGGTAATTGAACCTTTAAGATTTGTGGTATAGGTTAATGGGAATATGTATGAAATTACTGAACTGTTTGCGTTAGTATCACTTGGCCTTGGATTGGTCCATGATAAAGGACCTCCCTGCTCTTTGCTTTTTAAATAGGATTTAAGCCAGGTATCATCAGGAAAGTTCTCTTTGGGGTACACACCATTGCTTGTTGCTATATAATTAGAATTATCCAAGTATAGGTATACAGAGGAATAGGCGTTGTTTGTTTTAACTATGTTAGATAGTTTTGATACAAACTGATATAACATTAGATTATTATCGCTGTCCTTAATAGCCTGATGTATATCATCCATTCCATATAACTTATTTAAGGTTTCATCCAAAGACAGATGAAGGCTCTCATTATTAATAGTTTGTGCTAAAAGATCAGTAACACTTCTTGCGGAATCAAGTTTACCAAGGCCGGAACGTCCTATTTCATCTTCTGAGTACTTCATTATTCCATAATTAAAAATAAATGTAATAGTAATAATAGGTATTATTATAAAAAGGGAAAGGACAAGCATTAATTTAACAATTATCGAATAATTTTTCATCATTACTGCACCCCATTGTGTTTTATGTATCTAATATCATAATCACTATTATATATTAATATTTAATTTATTACCTCTTAATTAATATAAGATTTTCAATGAAAAATCAAGTTAAAACAGTTATTTTAAGAGATAAAAAGTAAATGTAATTATTGGTAATCAATTTGATACAGATTAATACTTAATATTAATTATGTGAGTCAAAATTGATTATTGTATATCCCAAACCTGTCCTCTGTATCCCTTTGGCTCTTTAACACAGACAAAATAATTAAAAATGAAATACTTAAAAAATTGTCATTCTTGAATTGAAATTTCCTAGTGATAAAATAATGCCATCAGCAGAACGAACCAAAGCTTTTATCTATTACATTAGATTCCGAAATCTAAAATCAGGGGGGTTACTGTTTGTATGGGGAAAACTAATACTGCTGTTTCAAAAGCGTTACCAAATAAAATCTCCAAAAAGGGATTTGGCTATTATTTAAACAGAGACAAATATTTGTATTTGCTGTTGGTGCTTCCGGTTGCATATTTTATATTGTTTAAATATGTACCCATGTATGGCATAGTTATAGCATTTAAAGAATACAACATATTTCAGGGTGTATTTGCAAGTCCTTGGATAGGGTTGGATGCCTTTAGGGAAGTTTTCAGATCCGATGATTTTTACAGAGCACTTAAAAATACATTTCTGCTTAATGGATTTGATATGATATTCGGATTCCCGGCTCCAATAATACTGGCAATTATTATTAATGAGGTAAAATCCGTAAGGTATAAAAGGATTTCTCAGACAATGCTCTATCTTCCTCACTTCCTGTCTTGGGTTATTATAGGAGGAATAGCACTTCAGATATTTGCACCAAATTTCGGTATGATTGATACCATTATTAAGTCAATGGGATTCAAAACAATACCTTTCCTTACTGAAAAATGGCATTGGTTAGCAACATATACAGGTATTGGTATTTGGCAGAGTGCAGGTTGGGGCATGATTATATATCTCGCAGCTATAACCGGAATACCTTCAGAGTTATACGAAGCGGCAGATGTTGACGGTGCAGGAAGACTCAGAAAAATATGGAGCATAACATTACCGGCAATTAAGCCTACAATAATTATCCTTTTCATATTGAATATTGGTAAGATTTCCATGATAGGTTTTGACCGTCCATATATTCTCGGAAACCAGCAGGTAAAAGACTTTTCAGATGTTATCAGTACGTATGTATACAGGGTGGGCTTGCAGTCCTCCAGATATAACATAGCAACTGCTGTAGGATTGTTCCAGTCGGTTGTAGGATTGGTATTCCTGTCTGTAACTAACTGGATAGCAAATAAGAGCGGCGAGCAAGGTATTTGGTAAAAGAAAGGTGGTATAGAAAATGGCTTATAAAACCAGTGATAAGGTTTTTGATGTATTTATAAACGTAATAACTTTGATTTGCGTAATACTTTGTTTGTTTCCGGTGTTAAATGTTGTTGCAGTTTCATTAAGTTCTAATTCGGCAATACTGGCATCAAAAGTATTTGTTTGGCCTGTTGGTTTAAACTTTGAATCCTATAAAGCTATTGTGAAAGATTCTACAATGATTTGGTCACTAGTGTATACGGTTATTATTACTCTTGCCTACACTGTAATAGGTATGTTCCTTACAATTTGTGCAGCGTATCCTCTTACAAAGAAAAGGCTAAAAGGAAGAAATGCCATAATGCTGATGATTATATTTACAATGTATTTCAGCGGGGGACTTATACCAGACTATATGCTGGTAAAGAATCTGCACATGCTTGACAGCTCCTGGAGCTTGATTTTGCCAGGCGTATTAAGTGCATTTAACCTTATAGTTTTAAAAACATTTTTCACTACTTTACCTGAGAGTCTTGAGGAATCCGCAATCCTTGACGGATGCAACGATATAGGTGTTCTTTTTAAAATAGTACTTCCGTTATCTAAGCCTGTACTTGCTACATTGAGTTTATTTTATGCAGTTGGAAAATGGAACAGCTTTATGGATGCTCTCTTTTATATTACAGATACTAAACTATATCCATTGCAATTAAAGCTATACCAGATAATTGTTAACAGCCAGACCGTAGATGCTTCTATAGGAGATGGGAATATATCGCAGAACCTTCTGCCTGAGAGCCTTAAGGCAGCCTGTGTAGTATTTGCAACGTTACCAATAGTTCTTGTATATCCAAAGCTTCAAAAATACTTTGTCAGCGGAATAATGATAGGTGCTGTAAAAGGTTGATATAAAATCTTCGGATAATCTGAAGATTTATATATAAAAATAAAGTAATGGAGGAGATATTAATGAAAAAACTAAGTACCAGAATTGCAAGCTTAGCATTATTGACATCTATGAGCATTACTCTATTTGCAGGCTGCGGTTCAAATGGCGGAACAGATGCAGATAGTTCAAAGAGTGCTTCATCATCCAGTGCGGCAAAATCAGGTCCTGCAGTAGAATTAACTGTAGAAGTTTTCGACAGAGCTACACCAGGGTATAAGGCAGATGATAATTTCCAGACAAGATGGATACAAGAGAACTTCGGTAAGCCAAATAACATAAATGTAAAGTTTATACCTGTTTTAAGACAACAGGAAGTTGAAAAACTTAACGTTCTTATGGCATCAAACCAAGCTCCTGATATCAGTTTTACTTACAATGATGGTATTATATACAATTATGTTAAGAGTGGCGGACTTACTGATTTAGGAGACCTTTTAAAGAAACATGCTCCAAATCTTACAAGTTATCTTGGTGAAACTTTACTTGATTATGGCAAATTTGATGGAAAACAACTTGCAATTCCAGCAAAGAGAGTTATAGAAGGTTGTTTCTCAGCATATATACGTAAAGACTGGCTGGATGCAGTTGGAATGTCAGTTCCTACTACCACAGACGAGTGGTATCAGGTAATGAAGGCGTTTAAGGAAAAGGATCCAGGAAAACTAGGTGACAAGAACTATCCTTTCAGTACATTTGTTGATCCAAACAACATTAACTGGACTACTTCAATGTTGTTAGAATCCTTTAAAAAACCTATTTCAGAAGAAGAAAGAATGACATTGCCAAACTGGGTAATTCCAGGATTTAAAGATGGTATGAGATTCTTGAACAAGTTATACAACGAAGGTATATTGAATCCACAGTTTGCACTTGATAAAGATGGTAAACAATATGAAAAAGACGTATCACAGGGAAGAATTGGGTTCATGATACATAATTATGACTTTCCGATTAGAGTTACTCCTGGTTTATTATCTGAGTTGAAAAAGCAGGTTCCAGGAGCAGATATGATTCCATGTGATCCATTCACAAACTCAGAAGGTAAACATCCAAAAATGAAATATAATCCTAACGGATTGTATATTATAATTCCAAAAGCAAGTGAACATGCAGAAGAGGCAATTAAGTACCTTGAATGGCAGTCAAAACCTGAAGTAATCAAGTTCCTACAAAACGGTATTAAGGGCGACCAGTACACCGACGAAATCGATGGTATTCCAGCTAACTTTATTCCGAATGATCAGCTTCCTGATGACAAGAAAGCTAACTACAATGACTTGGCTCTGATTGTTAACGGTAAAGAATTTGGAGATCCTGTAAAGAACATTCAGGCTGCTTCTTTCGGATATCCTGGATTTGAAGATACATTCAAGAAGGCATATGAAATTTCACTTACAGATGCAGGTTATATGCCACATTTTGATACTGTTATTGAATCCCAGGCAAAATACCAGAAGGCCCTCTCTGATAAGGAATCAGAAATATTTGTTAAGAGTATTACATGTAAACCAGCTGATTTTGACAAGACATACGATAAACTCGTTGATGAGTACATGAAATCAGGCGGACAGGAAATTGTTGATGAGAAATTAGCAGCATTGAAGAAGAAAAAGTAAGGAATTAATAACATAATAAAAAACCCACTTGGATTTGGTTTCAAGTGGGTTTTTATTATGCTTTTTGCAGCACATTTGTAATGGAAGTAACAATAGTTTTGACTATAGTAGTTGCAACTATGGATATATATGCTATGATAAGAATAAAATGTGATAAGGTAAATTGTAAAAGCACTTTGTCGAATAAAACCAATTGGCTTTTTGTTTATTATGTTGTAAAATGAAAGAAAAGGACGATTAATGACATGAGATACGAATTTTATTATCCTCAAGGCAAAAAAAAAGCATTAACATTTAGTTATGATGATGGTCAGATACACGACCGACGACTTGTAGAAATATTTAACAAGTACAATATGAAAGGAACTTTTCATATAAATTCGGGAACAATAGGTGTGGATGGGTTTATTACAAAAGAAGAGATTGGAAGTTTGTATAAGGGACAAGAAGTATCCTGCCACAGCGTAACCCACCCTTACCTTACAAAATTACCTAAGGAACAGCTTGTGGAAGAGATAAGAGAAGACAAGAGGTGGTTGGAAAAGGAAGTAGGTTATCCTGTGAGAGGGATGTCATATCCATTTGGAGAATATGATTCAAATGTAGTGAATACTCTGGATGCATTAGGAATTGAATATTCACGTACAGTCAATTCAACAGGTGGTTTTTTCATGCCATCAAATTTTTTGGAATGGCACCCTACATGTCATCATAATAGTGATATAAAGGATAAACTTATGGAATTCAAAAATCCTGCACCTTGGCTAAAGCTGCCATTATTCTATATATGGGGACATAGCTTTGAGTTCCATCGGGAAAATAACTGGGAAGTTATTGAGGATTTCTGTAGGGAGGCCGCAGATGATCCAACAGTATGGTATGCCACCAATATAGAAATAAAAGATTATATATGCGCTCTAAAGGGACTAGTATTCAGTGTAGATCAAACAATAGTATATAATCCCAGTGCTGTTTCAGTATGGCTTT
This sequence comes from Ruminiclostridium josui JCM 17888, assembly GCF_000526495.1. NCBI lineage: Bacteria > Bacillati > Bacillota > Clostridia > Eubacteriales > Oscillospiraceae > Ruminiclostridium > Ruminiclostridium josui. The sequence continues at coordinate 1,956,084 of NZ_JAGE01000001.1, forward strand.
CTAGAGACGGCGAGAGTGCAGTTGAACTAAAAGCAGGTCAAAGCCTAACATTCTGTTAATATATTTGAGAGGATAGTGAATTTACCATTTAAATTGCCTAAATAATTATATAAGGAAGGTTGCATTAAATGTTGAAAGTACTTCTTGTAGATGATGAACCATATGTTCTTGAGGGGCTGAAAGTTATGCTGGATTGGGAAGCACATGGCTTTAGAATTTGCGGTGAAGCATCAAATGGTGAGGATGCACTGGAAATTGTGAGAGTATGCAACCCTGATCTTATAATTACTGATATAAGCATGCCTGGTATAGATGGTCTGGAGTTAATTAGACTGTCCACTCAAAAACTCAAATCCACTGCAAAGTTTGTTATACTCAGCGGCTATGATGATTTTTCATATGCAAAACAAGCCATGCTGTACAATGCAAGCAACTACTTGCTCAAACCATTGGATGATGTTGAACTGGATAGTGTTGTTAAGAAACTGGCGGAACAAATCAGACAGGAACGGAAGAAAACCGAAAATGTAAACAAACAGCTTTCCTTCATTGCAAATCAGAGCATTATGAGATTGATAAACGGGGACAATAAACCGTCTATTGTAGGCAGGGTAGGTATGCTTCTGAATATTGCGGAGGATGAGGAGATCCGGTGTATTCTTTTTGAGATTGATTCAGCTGACAGCTGGACTCATGGAGAAGAAAAAAGCGGACTGAATATAAATAGAATGCAAGCGGAAAGGGTCATAGAGAATGCTCTTGGTTCAGATTTTCAGTTTCGTGTTTTTGAAGATGGAAAAGGAAGAATTGGCATAATTGCCAGTGAAAAAATGCCATTCTTCAGTTCTCTTGAGGAGTTGGCTCAAAGCTTACTTTTACAATTAAATCAAATATTTGGAGATGTAGTTTACGCCTCCATAAGTGACTCCGAAAAGGGCCTATCATTCATAAGTAAGGTATATAGACAGGCTCTTTTTGCCATTGGCTTTAAATTCTATTCCCCTGATAAAAGTTTCATAAATTATGAAAATGTTAAGGGGCTAAATATTAATTTTGAAATGTGCATTGAAGACTATAATACATTATTAGACCTGATAAGATCCAACCGTGCAGAAGATATTGAGCCGATTGTATGCAGACTTTTTGAGAATTTTTCAGAAAATCACAGTGCACCTCAGATAATCATTTCATATCTTATGAGCTTCCAGATGGAGCTGGTAAAGGTTATAATGGAAATAGGCGGGGACTTGAAGGAATTTCTGACTCTTGCGTTGGAGTTTCAGAAAACAGCAGAACACATGAATATGTCAGAACTTAGGAGCGAATTTCTGAAACAGTGCTTGAGTGCGGCTTCACATATAAACGGATTTAAACAGGGGAACCCTCAGTACATTATAAGTGAGGTAAAAAACTATATTAAACAGAATTATTGTAAAGACATTAAACTAAAAGAGGTAGCACGGCATTTTTACATGAATTCTGTGTATCTAGGGCAACTATTTAAAAAGTTTTCCAGTATGCAGTTTAATGATTACCTAAACACTGTACGTATAGAAGAAGCCAAAAAACTTCTTCAGAGAACTGATATGAAAGTTAGTGAGATTTCAAGTGCTGTTGGGTACAATGATCCTAAATATTTTTTAAGCAAATTTAAAGCCATTACAAATCTGCCCCCATCAGCATTTAAAACAGGGAAAACTACTTAATTCGGAGATGAATCTACCATGAAATTTAGGCCGAGAATTTTAAGCAGGGTTAATGATATTCCGCTAAACATTAAATTTCTTATAATATACGTAGTTTGTATATTAACACCTATAATATTAATCAATGCAGCATTTCTCGATAAGTTTTATAAGGTAGTAACTCAGAGAGAAGAAAATAACTATCGAATATCAATGGAAAGGGCAAAAAACGATATCAATACCTTGATAGAGGGAGGTATTGCCGTTAGCCATTCCATATCTACTGATGAAATTATATACAATTTATTGGACGCCAGATACGAAGATGTAAGTGATTATTATGATGTTTATAACAGCACTTTAAGAAATAGATTATCAATCTACACTGTAGCATATAACTATATCACAAACATAAGCTTATATATAGATAACCCCAGTATAAGAACAGGTGGAACATATTACCGTATAGACAATAGTGTTAAAAGTACCCCTTGGTATAAGGATTTATCCGAATCAAATGAACAGGTTCTTATCAGAACATATCTGGGAAGTACAAGTAGTGCTCCCGTTAGGCAGATACAGTATTTAAGTATACTGAGAAGTTCCCACAACAACTCTTCTTTAGGCAGCCGTGAAAAAATACTAAAAGTTGATATAAGTCTGGATAAAGTATTTACTATTTTTAATCGTGAAAGGGATTATCTGAGTTTATACTTGGTTGATCCTAATAATACAATAGTATCTTCAACTGCAGGAGGAAGCGGGAAAAGTAATATTGATAGACTGGAGAAATTTAATAACAGTTCCCTCGGTCAGGAAAATATGATTCTTGAAGCATATCTTGGGAATTTATCATATTTTAAAGGCTGGAAACTTATAGGGGTCACCAACAGAGAGCGCATATCTGAATCTGTGGGGGATACCCTAAGTTTTGTATTAATTTTTGCATTTATAAGTATTCTTATCTCATCGCTGCTCATGTTTGTTATTGTAAGGTCATATAATTACAGACTGAAAAAATTATCCAAGCATATGCTTAAATTTAGAGATGGGAAGTTTGAACTGGTAAATATAAACGAAGGTGAAGATGAAATTGGGGGAGTTATCAGAAACTTCAACCTAATGGCAGCAAGAATAAATACACTTATAAATGATGTCTATAAGTTGGAACTACAAAAAAAGAGTCTGGAATTGGAACAGGTTAGAGCAGAAATAAACTTTTTGCAAAGCCAGATGAATCCACATTTTCTATTTAATACTCTAAATGCAATATTGGTAGTTAGCGTAAAAAATAATTATACAGAAATTGTAGATGTAATAAAATACTTATCAAAAACCTTGAGGCGCTTATTAAGCTGGAAGGATGATCTGGTAACGATTGAAGAAGAACTATCATTTACTGAAATGTATTTAAAAATTGAAAAATTCCGTTTTTGTGACAAATTCCATTATGAGATTAATGTTGATGAAGCCCTACTTGATTCCAAAATACCTAAAATGAGCCTTCAGCCTTTAGTTGAAAATGCATGTAAGCATGGTATACAGGCAATAAAAGATGTTGGGGTAATAAATATTGATATATATACGTGTGATGCAGGACTTAGAGTAAGTGTCAGGGATAATGGTTCCGGAATGGACCAATACACATTGAGGGAGATAATTGATAATATTAAAAGTGAAGTCGAAGTTAGTACAAGCATTGGAATCAGAAATGTGTACAGACGGTTAAGACTTTATTATGGAGAAGATGTATCTTTCAATATTGAAAGCCGTATCAATGCAGGGACGACGATTTATTTTACAATACCTTTTGAAAAGCTATAGACCGTACAATGCAATATTTGGTATATATTTATAGAGGTTATCATGCAATTTTCAAGGAGGAGGCTTTTTGATGTTTAAGGTTTTACTTGTGGATGATGAGCCTATGGCACTTGAAGCATTAAAGATTGTGGCAGATTGGAAAGAGCTTGGGTTTACTATCTGTGGGGAAGGTAAAAATGGTGATGAAGCATTAAATAAAATTAAAGAAACTAAGCCTGATTTAGTGGTTACAGACATAAGAATGCCAGGAATGGATGGGCTGGAATTAATAAGAAATGTTAAAGAAAATGTAAATCAGGATACTATATTTATAATTGTAAGCGGATATGATGAATTTGAATACGCAAAAAAAGCTATGCAGTATGGAATCCGCTATTATGTTTTAAAGCCTGTCTTTAAAGATGAATTTTCGGAAGTTCTTGTAGAAATAGTGGACAAACTGGAAGAAAAATATCAACTCGGAAAAATGACCGCTAATAACGTACGTGCTGATATAGGGAATTTACTTGGGGAATTCCTTTTGGGGAATTTAGATGAAGACGAACTTAAGAGCAGAATGCCGATAGATATATGGAAAAATAATGCGAAATGGTTTTATGTTTGTTTAGGTACACCTCAGGCGTGGGAAACAGCGAATATAAAAAGCTATGACATTAGCGAGGACACCTTTGGAATACTAAATGAGCTAGTAAATACAGGTATTGAGGGTATATATATATATCCCATATTAACTAATACGGTACTAGAAGGGATTGTGGTCTGTACAATATCAGAAGTGCAAACAGATAAAATAATAGAAACATTAAAATCAAAAGTATCAAAGATTTTTGGGGAAGGCTGTTACCTAGGAGTAGGTAACACGGTAACTGAGCTTTCTGAACTTTCTGAATCCATGTCTCAAGCTCATAAGGCAATAAACTATAGATTTTTTAGTACCCCCGGCAGTACAATTTTCTATCAAAACATAAAGGATTTTTCATTAAACTACAGTTTTGAGGGAATATACAAAATCGAAGATATGTATAATGCTCTTGATAGTCTGGATGAAGAGAGAATTAAAAATGCAATTGAAGCAGTTTTTTCGGATTTCCGACGTGAATTTACAGCTCCCGAAATAATCAAAATGTATGTAGTTAACATCATATATAAAAGTATAGCTATAGTATCCAGCTTAGGTGGTAATACGGATCAGATACCACTGCTTGATTCAATTACAGGAATATTGGCAAAAAGCCTGATAATAGATGAAATGGAGAAGATGGCATATGAATACTGTAGCAAATTTGTTATATATGCTAAAAGCATAAAAAATAATACGAAAAATTCAGATATGAAACTAGTGGAGGAGTATATAAAGAATAACTATACAAGAAATCTGACAATCAGGGAGATTTCTAAGAAACTTTATATACACCCCAACTATCTTGGACACCAAATAAACAAGTGGTTTGGATGCAGTTTCAATGAGTATCTCCATGGTCTCAGAATGGAAGAGGCCAAGAACCTGCTAGAAAATACAAACCTAAAAGTGCATGAAATAGCTGAGAGAGTAGGATATAGTTCATACAGCAATTTTCTGGACCAGTTTGTAAAAAAGTTCTCTATAAAGCCCAGTGATTATAAAATTATGTTAAATAACAAGAACTAAAATTTTTAGGTAGTAAATCTTTATTTTTGCAAATTGAATTATACCTCTTAAAAACTGATAATAAAGATGTAGTATCTCTATCGTAGGAGACTATAAAAAATAAGGAGGAGAAAAAATGATGTTAAAAAAGAGAAATTGGCTAGTAGCACTATTAGCAGGGTTAATGTCAATTAGCTTTGTATTATCAGGTTGTGGCGGTTCTGATAGCAGCAGCTCTTCTACTTCAACTTCTGGCTCAGCAACAGCTACAGGTTCAGCAGCTGAAAAGCTTGATCCTATCGAGATAAGCTTCTTTATCACTGACCCTGGTCAAGCACCAACACCAGATAACAAAATTTACAAGAAAATTAAAGAAGAACTTGGAGTTAGCATTAACTGGGAATTCCTAGTAGGTGACAAAAACCAAAAAATTGGTGTTTTGATTGCCGGTGGAGAATATCCTGACGTTATAACCATGAGCTCAGATATAATTAGTAAGTTCGTGGGAGCAGGTGCTTTGGTTCCTTTAGAGGATATAATCGATAAGAGTGCTCCAAACCTCAAGAAACATTATGAACCATATAAGAACAAGGTTAAAGACGTTACAGACGGACATTTTTATGTAATGCCTGACTATGGTGTTTATTACAATGATTTTAGTATAAACGTTAACGAAGGTCCTGCTTTCTTTATACAAAAAGCAGTATTGAAAGATGCTGGATATCCAAAGGTAAAAACTCTTGACCAGTACTTCGATCTTATAGAAAAGTATAAAGCAAAGAATCCAACAATCGACGGACAACCAACAATTGGATTCGAAGTTCTTTCAGAAGGTTGGAGAGACTTCTGTCTAAAGAATCCACCTCAACATTTGATTGGTCATCCAAACGATGGTGGTGTTGTAGTTGATTCTGAAACTAACACTGCTGAATTCTTCTGGGATAAGGATTATGCAAAGAGATACTACAAGAAACTTAATGAAATAAATGCTAAGGGATTACTTGATCCTGAATCATTCACTATGAACTATGACCAATATATGGCTAAGCTTTCAAGCGGTAGAGTTCTTGGTATGTTCGATCAGCACTGGAACTTCAGCAATGCTGAATTGACATTAAAGACTCAGAAGAAAGATGAAAGAACATATGCTCCATTGCCATTGGTATTTGATGAAGGAATCCAGGATTACTACATGGATAGACCTGTTCTCAATGTTAATACAGGTTATGCTATTACAAAGAGTGCAAAAGATCCTGAGAGAATTATTAAATTCTTTGATGCATTACTTACAGAAAAATGGCAGAAGATTCTTGGTTGGGGAATTGAAGGAGAAGATTACATGGTTGACGATCAGGGTATGTACTACATGACTCCTGAACAACGTGTAAACTACAATGACCAGACTTGGAGACTTGGTAACATGGCTCATACACTCTGGTACTATGCTCCTAAGATGGAAGGTACATTTGAGGATGGAAATGCTACCAGCCCTGGAGGACAGCCAAAAGAATACTTCGATGCACTTAGTGATTATGATAAGGAATTCTTAAAAGCATATGGATATGACCAACAGTCTGATTTCTTCAGCCCAGCTCCAGAAAACAGAATTTCATATCCAGCATGGCAGATAGATCTTGTTGACGGATCACCTGCAAGCTTAGCTAACACAAAAGTTGGAGATATTGCAACTAAATATCTTCCAAAGGCAATACTTGCTAAACCAGATAAGTTTGACAGCGTATGGGAAGAATATGTAAATCAACTCCACAAAGAAGATATTCAAGCTTATATTGATAGAATTAATGAGCAACTCGCGTGGAGAGCTGAGAACTGGAAATAATAGATAGTTAAAGTCCATTGGAGCATATAAATTATGCTCCAATGGATATTTAAAAAATCCAATGACTTGATTTACTGGGAGGCAGTATGGCTAATAATGGAACAGCTTTAGCTGAAAATAAACTACAAAGCAAGAAATTAACGGGACATAAATTAACCTGGAACACAATTGTAAAGCAAAAGCAGCTTATATTTATGTCCGTACCTATGCTCATTTATATATTAATATTTTCATATGTACCAATTTGGGGCTGGCTCATGGCTTTCCAGAATTATAAACCGGCAAAAGGCTTTTTTGAACAAAAGTGGGTTGGGCTCCAAAACTTTAAATATCTCTTTAAAGATGAGAATTTTATCAGAGATTTTAGAAATACAATTTGTATGAGTTTTATAAACCTCATACTAAGTTATGTTACAGCAATAATACTTGCACTACTTCTAAATGAAATTAAAAATGTTTTCTTTAAGAGAACTGTTCAAACGGTATCTTATTTACCACACTTTTTATCTTGGGTAATTGTAACTGGGATTGTAGCTACTTCCCTTTCAACTGAGGGAGGTATTGTAAATATACTCTTTATGAAATTAGGTATAATTGATTCTCCAATCAATTGGCTAAGTGAAGGAAAGTATTTCTGGGGAATTGTAGGTGCCACCAACGTATGGAAAGAACTTGGATGGAATACTATAATTTACCTTGGAGCAATAACTGCCATCGACCCTGCTCTATATGAGGCTGCTGGCTTAGATGGAGCTGGAAGATTCAGAAAAATGTGGCATGTTACACTTCCGGGAATTAAAGCTACCTTTGTAGTACTTCTGATAATGTCTATAGGTCACGTTATGGAAGCTGGTTTCGAAATTCAGTACTTGTTAGGAAAGGGACCTGTTTTAGACTGGTCTGAAACTATAGATATTTATGTTATCAAGTATGGTATTAACCAATTCAATTATTCGCTTGCAACAGCCGCTGGTATATTTAAGAGTGTAATTGCAATTATTATGCTATTCATTGCCAATAATGTTGCTAAGAGATTAGGCGAAGAAAGGCTTATCTAAGGAGGTACTATGATTAATCGACGAAAACCCGTAAGGATAGGAGACGTTGTTTTTAACACATTTAATTTTTTCTTCATGGCTATACTTATGATTGTAACTCTCTATCCATTTTTAAATACACTTGCAATATCTTTTAATAGTGGTATTGATACTTTAAGAGGTGGAATATACCTTTGGCCTAGAGATTTTTCGCTACAGAATTATAGGGCTATATTCATTGGTGGTAATATATTTCATGCATTTTTGGTGTCAGTAGAAAGAACAGTGCTTTCTACTGTGACGAATTTATTCCTTACAACAATGCTTTCTTATACATTAAGCAGAAAGGAATACGTATTCAGAAAGCCAATAACATTAGTATTTGTATTAACAATGTATTTTAATGCAGGTATAATACCTAACTACTTCCTTATAAAGAATTTGCATTTGTTGAATAGCTTCTGGGTATATGTTCTTCCAACAATGATAGCAGCATTTAACATGATTGTTATTAGAACCTTTATTATAGGTATACCTGAAAGCTTTGTTGAATCTGCAAGAATCGACGGAGCAGGAGATTTCAGAATATTTATTCAAGTAATCTTTCCATTGTGTAAACCAGTACTGGCTACAATTGCATTGTTTGTTGCAGTTGGTGCGTGGAATACATGGTTTGATACATTCCTGTATTGTTCATCAAAGCAGAACCTTAGTACGTTGCAATATGAGTTGATGAAATTGCTGAGTTCAACACAGAACTTCAATTCAAATCCTGCTTTGGCAGCAGGTGTGGGTGCCAATTCGCAAACAGCAGACAGTATGGTTACGTCCTTGTCTATAAGAGCATCTATTACAATAGTAGCAGCTGTGCCGATAATTATTGTATACCCATTCCTGCAAAGATACTTCGTTGTAGGTTTGAATGTAGGTGGAGTTAAAGAATAATCCCATTTCCGTGAAGGAGAAGGAATAATGAGTGCAGCTAACAGCAAGTATAGCCATAGAGCAGCAACAAAGACCATCAAACTTTCTGGAGCAGACGGAAATGTTTTGAGAGATACAGAAGTTATTGTTGAACAGACCAATCATAAGTTCCTATTTGGTTGTTCACAATTTGATGCTATTCCTTATGTTAATAACATGTTTAAGGATGCAGAAAAAGAACGTGCTGAACAACGATTTGAGAAGTTTTTTGATTTGTTCAACTTCGCAACCATACCTTTTTATTGGGGCTTTTATGAACAAATAAAAGGGCAGCCTATGATAAATGAAACAAAGAAGGCAGCTCAATGGTTGGCTTCACATGGGCTTCTGCTAAAAGGACACCCCCTGTGCTGGCATACTATTACAGCACCATGGTTGCTAGATATGACAAATGAAGAAATACTTGCTGCTCAGATGAGTCGTATTAACCGTGATGTTTCAGAGTTTAGTGGCTTGATAGATATTTGGGATGCAATAAATGAAGTTGTTATAATGCCAGTTTTTGATAAGTATGATAACGGAATTACAAGGATTTGCAAGGAGCTTGGACGTATAAAGCTGGTTAGAAAGGTCTTTGAAGAAGCTAAAAAAGCAAATCTAGGTGCGATACTGTTGATTAACGACTTTAACACTTCTGAATCATATGCTATTTTGCTGGAAGGGCTTATTGAGGCCGGAGTACCTATTGATGCTATAGGAATACAATCTCATATGCATCAGGGTTACTGGGGAGTGGAAAAGACTTTGGAAGTACTTGAAAGGTTTTCCAGGTTTGGTATTCCCCTTCATTTTACAGAGAATACTTTGGTTTCAGGAAACTTGATACCGCCTGAAATTGAAGACCTGAATGACTATCAAGTAGAAGAATGGCCTTCAACACCTGAAGGTGAGGAAAGACAAGCCAGAGAAGTTGTATCTCATTACAAGACGCTTTTGGAAAACCCAAATGTTGAATCAATTACCTGGTGGGATTTTGCAGATGGAGCTTGGCTTGGAGCACCATCAGGATTAGTTACAGTTGATAACAGGGTTAAGCCTGCATATAATGAATTATACAACCTTGTAAAAGGTGAATGGTGGTTGAAACCGACCAAGTATATTACGGATGAAAACGGAGAAATTAAGGTTTCCGGATTCTTGGGTGATTACGAAGTTTCCTGCCATGGCAAAAAGATTGGCTTTACTATTGATAGCGCAAATGAGGCTGTCGAACTTAAAATTTAAGAGTAGTAGTGTAGCGTTATATAATATTACCGGACGATTGACCTTCTCAAACTTCGATTTAATCCGGTAATTTTTTTATTCTTTTTTTCATTATGGTTCAATAATTAAAACTTTGCACATACTAATTTTGTAAAGTTTATTAGACTGTTTACAGTTAATTAGGGTTATAATTTAATTAAAATATAAAAAGACTAAGGCTGTAAACCAAACCGTAAAGGATTGTGAAAAAATGATAATAAAAAAATATTTTGAGGACCCTAAAACATTGCATGTAGGGACCATGGACAAAAGAGCATATTATATACCTTATCCACCGGGGGATATGGATAACTGCAATGACAGAACAAAGTCAAAAAGATTTTATTCATTAAATGGAGAGTGGGATTTTCTTTATTTCAAAAGTGTATACAATATAAGGGATGAATTCTATTTGCCGGGGTATGACCGTTCAGGATCCACTAAGATACCTGTTCCTTCTGTATGGCAAAACCATGGTTATGACAGGCATCAATATACAAATATAAAGTATCCTTTTCCCTATGATCCCCCTTATGTTCCCGTAGAAAACCCATGCGGCGTATATGTCAGAGAGTTTAATGCAGACAGCAGTTGGATTGGAATGAAGAAATATATCAATTTTGAAGGTGTTGATTCATGCTTCTATTTATGGATTAATGGGAAATTCATTGGTTACAGTCAAGTTTCCCATTCAACCAGTGAATTTGATATAACTGACCATGTACATGAAGGAACTAATACTATAGCGGTTCTTGTACTTAAATGGTGTGATGGTAGTTACTTTGAGGATCAGGATAAATTCAGGACATCAGGTATATTTAGAGATGTATATATTCTTCTTAGGCCTGAGAAACATATAAGGGATTTCTTTGTGAAAACTTCACTTTACGATAACTATAAAAAGGCTGAAATAACAGTAGACTTGGATTTTATAGGAAGTGTTTCCGACTTAGAATATAGGCTTGTTGATGTTAGTACTGGAAATATTGAAGCAAAGGGAAAAGTACAGGGAAATAGCTTGAGTATTAAAATAGATAATCCAAAATTGTGGAGTGCAGAAATCCCAAATCTGTATAATTTGGTGTTGGAATCTGCATATGAAGCTATTTCAGTGCAGGTAGGCATTCGTGAAATAAAAGTTGAGAATAGTATTGTTTACCTAAATGGTCAAAAAATAAAATTCAAAGGCGTAAATCGACATGACTCTGATCTGGTAAAAGGCCCGGCTGTAGAAATGCAAGATATGTTGCGAGATTTGACTTTGATGAAGCAGCACAATATAAATGCTATTCGTACAAGTCACTATCCAAATTCTCCTGTATTTACTGAGCTTTGCGATAAATACGGATTCTATGTGATTGCCGAGGCTGATATTGAATCTCATGGTACAACTACACTTTTTGGAGGCTGGCAAGATGGAAAAGCATTCCCAATGCTGGCGCATGACCCCGAATATGAAGAGGCCATTATAGACCGGGTAAAGAGCTGTGTTATAAGGGATAAGAATCATCCTTGTGTTGTTATATGGTCCCTTGGAAACGAATCCGGATATGGCCGAAACTTTGAGAATGCATTAAAGTGGCTAAAAGGTTATGATACCAGCAGACTCACTCATTATGAAAGTGCTTTGTATCCGCCGGAGGGCTATCATGCTGATTTCAGTGGTTTGGATTTATATAGTCGAATGTATGCCTCAGTTGAAGACATAATTGAATATTTTCAGAGAAATGTAACCAAACCTTTTATTTTGTGTGAATATTCTCATGCTATGGGTAATGGTCCTGGAGATCTTGAGGAATATCATAACCAGATTCAAAAATACGATGGTTTATGCGGAGGATTTGTTTGGGAATGGTGTGATCATGCTATTTACATGGGAAAAACCCCAGATGGCAGGGAAAAGTATTTTTACGGTGGGGATTTCGGTGAATTTCCACATGACGGCAATTTTTGCATGGATGGATTGGTTTATCCTGATAGAAGGGTTCATACGGGACTGATGGAATATAAAAATGTACTGAGGCCTTTGAGATTGGTAAAGGAGAACCCTAAAGAAGGCAAATTTGTCTTTAAAAATATGCTTGATTTTATTAATTCAAAAGACTGCCTGTATATTTCCTATGAAGTAACCAAAAGCGGCGAGGTTATATTCAGAGGTATTATAGATGATCCGCATATTTTAGATATTCAGCCACATGAGGAAAAAGTCATAAGTTTGAGCCTTCCTGACGTAGATGAAGGTGATTGCTATATTAAATTTGATTATATTCAAAAAAATGATACACCTTTTGTTAAAAGAGGTTATCAACTTGGTTTTGACCAGATAAAGCTGGATGTTGACAAGGTAGGTCTACAGGAGGACAGAATCACGGCTATTCTGAAAGAATCAAATTCAGATGTTTCAGAATTATCCTTGGTAGAGTCGGATAGTAAGGTAGTTATAGTAGGAAAAAACTTTAGATACACCTTTAATAAAATGACAGGTGTATTTGATAAAATGGTATACGAAAATAATGTAATCCTTGATAAGCCAATGAATTATAATATATGGAGGGCACCTACCGACAATGACAGAAATGTGCGGCAAAAATGGGAAGAGGCAGGTTACGACAGGACTTATTCTCGAGTATATAATACTCAAGTATTCAAGGAAAGCGGCAATGTAAGGATAATAACGGAATTATCACTATTGGCAGTTCATATACAGAGAATACTGAGTATAAGTACAGAGTGGAATATAGCAGAGAATGGACTTGTATCAGTTAACATACAAGTGGAAAGAAATATGGAAATGCCGTTTCTGCCTCGATTTGGCCTGAGATTATTTCTGCCAGAGTATATCAGCAATGTTGAATATTTCGGATATGGCCCATATGAAAGCTATGCAGACAAGAGAAGGGCATCATATATGGGACGCTTTAAATCCAATGTGGGAAGTATGCATGAGGACTACTTGAAGCCACAGGAAAACGGAAGCCACTGGGGATGTCATTATGTAAAGCTGATGTCAAATTGTGGTCTCGGTTTGCTGATAACTGGTGATGAACCATTTAGTTTTAGTGCATCTTACTATACTCAAGAGGAACTTACAAGTAAGCTTCACAATTTTGAGTTGGAGAAGTGTGGAAACACTGTGCTTTGTATAGATTATGCTCAAAGTGGAATAGGCTCAAACAGCTGCGGGCCTGAGCTTATGGAGAAGTATCGTTTTAATGCTCAGAGATTTCATTACACTATGTTCATAAAGCCTTTTACAAAAAAAAGGGACTTAGTACCCCTTGTTGTAAAGAATGCCTTTAGAAAGTAAAATAGATATGAGCCGGGTTATGCAGGCCGGGTGATGGTATAATCAAATCCATACCCGGCTTGAAATATGTAAACAGCGGTTTTACTTGGAAAGGGTGCAAAAATGTATAACTTGCCAATATATAATTATTTAAGAAAATACGAAAAAGAAAATATAAATATATTTCATATGCCGGGGCACAAGCTGGCAAGGGGAATTCCACAAGAACTTGCCATGAATGTCCTTAAGCTTGACGTTACGGAGATTGATGGAACAGATAACCTTCATTATCCCGAGGGAATAATAAAAGAGGCTCAAGAGCTTGCGGCAATGGCATTTGGGGCGGATAGTACTTTTTTTCTTGTAAATGGCTCAACTTGCGGAATTCAAGCTGCAATTATGAGCGTTTGTACAAGAGGCCAAAAAGTAATAGTAGAAAGAGATTCGCATAAATCTGTAGTATCAGGGCTGATATTGTCCGGAGCAGAACCAATATTTATATATCCTCAATACAACTGCAAGTTTGGAATAAATGAAGGAATATCGGCAGAAAGTATTGAAAAAGCTCTTTGTATGTATCCAGATGCAGCCGCAGTGCTTATTACAAGGCCTAATTATTACGGTATATGCAGCGATATTGAAAGTATAGTTAAGGTTGTTCATTCTCACGGAAAACCTTTGATAGTGGATGAAGCTCACGGAGCGCATTTGGCATTTAGTCCTCTGCTGCCTCCTTCAGCAAACCAATACAAAGCAGACATTGTAATACAAAGTGCACATAAAACACTTCCTGCTGTTACTCAGGGGGCGTACATGCATATAAATGGCTCTCTTATTGACATTGAGAAAATAAGATTTAACTTAGCCATGCTCCAAACTTCAAGTCCTTCATATATTATAATGACGTATCTTGATATTGCAAGAGAGCTGATGCAAACAGAAGGAAAAGAAAGACTATCTCATTTGATTGAAGAAATCAATGCTTTTAAAAATAGACTCGCTGAATTACATGGGTTTAAGGTATTAGAAGATAACTATACGAATATTAATACAGTACTGGATACCACAAGGCTTGTGTTAAATACATCAGGACTTGGTATAAGTGGATATAAGGCTGAAGCAGAGCTAAGAGCAAAGTTATCCGTTCAGGTAGAAATGGCTGATTATGAAAACCTTGTTTTGATTACAACAATAGCGGATGAAAAGAGGAATTTAGACAGGCTATATGAAAGTTTGTCAAAGTTGAATCAAATACCTTTTAATGATGAGTGGGTAAGGCAGGCGGAAAAAGTACGTAGTTTGGCAAGACAAAAACCAGTTGATGCTTTATCGGCATTAAGTCCTTATGAAGCATATGCTGCACAAAAGGAGTCTAAGGAATTAAAAAACTGTATCGGAAGGATATGTGGGGGAGTGATAACTCCATATCCTCCAGGTATTCCAATTCTATATCCGGGAGAAATAATAGACAGTGAGAAAATAAGCTACATAGAATCCATTATTGAATTAGGTGGAAAGGTTAATGGCATTGGCAATAATATTAGTGTCCAAGTTGTAAAATAATGTGTTATAATTTTTGTATCAGACAAAAGAGAAAACAGTTGGAGGTAAAATAATGCGTAAAGGTTTGTTTATAACTGTTGAAGGAACTGATGGATCGGGAAAGACAACTCAGATTAAACTGATGGAAGAATTTCTAAAGTCTGCAGGAAATGAGGTTGTACTATCCAGAGAACCTGGGGGTACCCAAATCAGCGAGATGATCAGGGATTTGATACTAGATCCTAAAAATACCGATATTTCCCCTTTAACAGAGATGATGCTTTACGCTGCAGCCAGAGCCCAGCATGTTTTTCAGGTCATAAAGCCGGCTTTAGATAGCGGAAAATGTGTTATATGTGACAGGTTTGTAGATTCGAGCTTTGCATATCAGGGGTGTGGCAGAGGGGTTGACCTTAAAACAGTGGCGGATGTCAATAGAGCCGCAGTTGACGGTATAGTACCTGATATTACATTTTTTCTGGACATTGACCCGCATTTGGCAATCCAAAGAAGAATAAAAACCACGGGTGCAGATAGGATAGAACAGGAAAAAATGGATTTTCATACAAGAGTATATGAAGGTTACAGGAAAATGGCATTATTATATCCCGATAGGATTAAGACAATAGATGCTTCTAAATCAATAGAAGAAATATCTTCACAAATAAAGTTGTACCTTACGGAAATAATTTAAAAAATATAATATATTTAAGGAGGGATTTTGATGAAACTGGTGTTTGCTATTGTACATGATGAAGACGGCAACAGAGTAATGGATGAACTTAATAAGAGCGGTTTTAGTGTTACTAAAATGTGTTCTTCAGGAGGTTTTTTAAAGGCCGGAAATACCACTTTACTTGTAGGTGTAGATGAAGAAAAGCTAGATGAAGTAATTTCCATTATTGAAAAGAAGTCAAAAAGTAGAAAACAGGTTATAAATACGCCAGCCTCATCTGGAGGTATAAACGGAATGTTTATGCCATATCCCGTTGAAGTAACGGTAGGCGGAGCTACAATTTTTGTAGTTGATGTAGAGAAATTCCACAAGGTCTAAAATATGCTATAAGAAGGTGATTCCAATTCCCATCAAGATACAGGATTCGTCCGATAACCGTGCAAATATTTCAGCTTTGCCCGGCAGAGATGAAAGAGCCATAAGAAATGAGAGAGATACAACTTTTTCATATCAGCTAAGAAAACTTGAAACCAAGAATTATGAAGAAAGGGTTAAAGTACTTGCTGATAAAATAGAGAGCCAAGGTAAAAAACTTGGAAAAAAGACCGACATCAGGGAATTGAAGGTATACAAGCAGTTGATTTCTGAATTTCTTGATGAGGCGGTTTCACATTCACATCATTTTACGAAGAAAAACTTCCTTGACAGAAGGGGAAGACACAGGGTTTACGCGATTATAAAAAAAATTAATGAAGAACTTATTGAACTGACAAATGAAGTACTTAAATCACAAAAAGATAACATTAGCATACTAAAAAAACTTGATGATATCAGGGGATTAATACTTGACTTGTTATTGTGATGTTACGGAGGCAAAATGGTAGGGCACCAAAGAATACTATCCGCATTAAGAGCTGCAGTACAAAAAGATAATGTAAGTCATGCATATATATTTGAAGGTCCGGATGGAGTTGGAAAAAGAGATACTGCGCTGAAGTTTGCCTCTATGCTTATGTGCAGGGATGATAAATTCCCATGCGGGGAATGTAAATCATGCCAGTTGTACAAGGAAGCCTCAAATCCGGATTTTTATGAAATAATACAAAAAGATAAAAGCATCAGTGTCGAGGAGATAAGAACTATACTAAAGGGGCTTGTTATAAGGCCACTTTATTCTAAATACAAGGTAATTGTCATAAACGATGCTGATGCTATGACTATTCAAGCACAAAATGCACTGCTAAAATCTTTAGAGGAGCCGCCCCCCTATGTAGTATTTATATTAACGGTCCAATCTTCGGCGGCAGTAGCACAAACCATACGTTCCAGATGTCAGAGAATACTATTTAACAGATTGTCACATGAAGATGTTATGGAAATTCTTGAGTCAAACTATGGGCTTAGAAAACCTGACTGGGAATTTATTGTTTCATATGCTGACGGTGTGGCAGGTACGGCATTAGAGCTTGCAGAGTCGTCATATTACCTTCAATTAAGGGAGGAAGTGCTGGAGTTTACTTCAAAGCTTGTATCAGCAGAAGACGCTGACTTGTTTAAGTTTTATGAAACGTTTGAAAAAAATAATGATAGGGTAGACTATATACTGCATGTAATACTATTGTATTTCAGGGATTTACTAATTTACAAGGAGACTGGTGATACAAGTCTATTGATAAATTCAGATAAAAAAGATATGATTATTAAGAATGTGGGACTATCCTTTTCACATGTTTTAAAATGCATACAGGCAGTCTGGAATGCTCGTAGAGGCTTAGATAATAACGCCAACTTCCAGCTTGCCATAGAAGTTATGCTTATGAAAATTAAACAGGCAAATAATACGTAAAATTTATGTATTATAGAAAGGAATTTTATAGATGGTAAAGGTTGTAGGAGTTAGGTTTAAAAAAGCAGGAAAGATATACTATTTTGATCCCGGTGAATTAGTGATAGATTTAAACCAGAATGTCATAGTTGAAACTGCAAGGGGAATAGAATTCGGATTGGTTGTTGTTCCTAACAGAGAAGTGGAAGAGTCTGAGATAGTTGCTCCGCTTAAAAAGGTTATAAGAATAGCAACTGAAGAAGATAATGTTCATGCTCAGGAAAATGATAGAAAAGAAAAAGATGCATTCAATATATGCCTGCAAAAAATTAACGACCACAAATTAGAAATGAAGCTTATAGACGTAGAATATACCTTCGACAACAACAAGGTCTTGTTTTATTTTACAGCAGATGGAAGAGTTGATTTCAGAGAACTTGTGAAGGATTTGGCATCAGTTTTTAAAACCAGAATAGAGCTTCGCCAGATTGGCGTAAGAGACGAGTCGAAGATGATGGGTGGAATAGGAATATGCGGCAGAGTGCTCTGTTGTAATTCATTTTTAGGAGAATTCCAACCTGTTTCAATAAAAATGGCAAAAGAACAATCTCTGTCACTAAATCCTACCAAGATTTCAGGCACTTGCGGAAGACTTATGTGCTGTCTTAAATATGAGCAGGAAGCGTATGAAGATCTTCTGGCCAGAGTTCCCAAAGTTGGCGCAATAGTTGAGACACCTGAAGGACAGGGAACTGTTGTGGAGGTAATACTATTAAAGGAAATTCTTAAAGTAAAACTGGACATTGGTAATGAATCTGATTTGAGAGTGTATAATTTCAAGGATGGAGAAATTAGGGTAATAAAAGACGCGACAACCAGTGACGACAATGATTTAGACCTTGAAGCACTTAAACAACTTGAGGATTAAAAGAGATGGTAAAATAGTTTGTCAATCGGTATAATAGATGGTAAAATAGTAGCGAAAAGCAAATAGCAAGATATTTGTTTTCCTTAATATTTAGGAGGTGTTAAAAATGGCATATTCAATAACTGATGCTTGTATTAGCTGTGGGGCATGTGAATCAGAGTGTCCGGTATCATGCATAACTGCTGGAGATAGTATTTATGTAATTGATGAGGATACTTGTATAGAATGTGGAGCATGTGCAAACGTATGTCCTGTTGATGCTCCTCAACAGAAATAAGTCTTGGGTAATAAGGGTCAGATAAAGGGTCATCCTTTATTTGGCCCTTTTTTCAGGGATAAAACTATTATAAGGGGTGTACTTTTGGTTACTATCAAAGAAAAAGAACGTATTGACGATCTTCAGCTAAAGGGACTCAAGCTTATACAAAATACAGAAAAATTCTGTTTTGGAGTGGATGCGGTGCTGTTGTCTGACTTTGCTGATGTTAAGAGAAACAACAAGGTTCTTGATATAGGGACGGGAACAGGTATAATACCAATACTTTTGGCAGGAAAAACAAAGGCAGCCAAGATTGTTGGCCTTGAGATTCAAGAAGAAATGGCGGAGATGGCATCCAGAAGTGTACTAATGAACCAACTCTCAGACAGGATTGAGATAGTTCATGGGGACATAAAGCTTTATGGGGAGTATTTTGGGAAATCCAGCTTTGATGTTGTAGTTACAAATCCACCGTATACAAATAAAGGCTGCGGGTTGGTAAATCCTATGGACAGCAAAGCAATTTCCCGACATGAAATTTTATGTAGCTTAGAGGATGTTGTAAGTGCGTCGGCAGCATTATTGGTGCCCGGAGGACAGCTTGCAATGGTGCACAGACCTGAAAGACTGGCTGACATAATATGTAGTATGAGGAATAATGGTATTGAGCCAAAGTATTTAAGAATGGTACACCCAAAACCCGGCAAGAAACCAAATATGCTGCTTATTAAGGGAAACAGAGGGGGGAACCCAGAACTTAAGGTAATGGAACCCTTATATGTGTATAACTCGGACGGAAGGTACTCGGATGAGATAAATAAAATATATGGAAGAGAAGAGGAAGGACAAATTGAGTGAAAAGGGTAAACTTTATCTGGTAGCAACACCTATTGGTAATCTTCAGGATATAACTTTCAGGGCAATAAACACGCTGAAAGAAGTTGACTTTATAGCAGCAGAGGATACCAGGCAGACAATCAAGCTTTTAAATCACTTTGAGATAAAAAAACCTCTTGTAAGCTATTATGAGCATAACAAGGTAGTAAAGGGTAATTATCTTATAGAACAGCTGCTTCTTGGCAAAAACATTGCTCTGGTATCTGATGCGGGAAGCCCGGGAATATCAGACCCCGGAGAGGATTTGGTGAAGCTTGCCATAGAAAATAATATTGAAGTCACAATGATTCCTGGGCCCGTTGCAGCGGTTACGGGACTGGTTATATCAGGGCTGCCTGCTGGAAGATTTGTATTTGAAGGCTTTCTTCCCATGAATAAGAGGTCTAGACAGGAAAGACTTCAGCAGCTAAAAAATGAAACCAGAACAATAATATTTTATGAAGCTCCACATAAACTTCCATATACTTTAAAGGATATGTACAATGCGTGGGGAGACAGAAAAATAGCCCTTGCACGAGAGCTTACCAAAAGGTTTGAAGAGGTTATAAGATGCAGTTTATTTGAAGCAATGGAACGGTTTCAGGAAGAAGCTCCAAAAGGTGAGTTCGTTGTCATAATTGAGGGACAGGATGAGGAATTGCTTGTTGAGCAGGAACGTAACAAATACTCTGAAATCAGCATAGAAGATCATGTAAACAAATATATTGAAGAGGGACTTACAAAAAAAGATGCAATAAAAAAGGTAGCTGAGGATAGGGGTATAAGTAAAAGAGACGTATATAGTACCGTAATGAAAAAATAAAAAGAACCTGTGAAAAACTTTCACGGGTTCTTTTTATTTTTGATTTTCAGTAATAAATTATTATTACTTCTTTAGTTCTTTCATACACTCAGGGCAGATATTCTTACCCTTGTATACGATTACATCCTTAGCATTACCACAGAAGATACATGCAGGCTCATATTTCTTCAATATAATGGTTGCCTCATCAACGTAGATTTCTAAAGCATCCTTTTCTGCAATGTCCAATGTTCTGCGTAGCTCGATTGGAAGAACAACTCTTCCAAGCTCATCAACTTTTCTTACAATACCAGTAGATTTCATCAAAATTGACCTCCTCATATGCACTACATATTTAGACAAACTTCGAATTTATAATACCATAAATTCCAATAAACGTCAACTGAAAATTTTTCATGATTTTTGTTATTTTTGCAATTATAATACTTTATAAGTCAGTTATTACAAGGCTTTTAATAAAAAAGAAGAAAATCCTTAAAATGTTACGAAATTGTTAAAATTTTTGTTTAATTTAATTTTTACAAAGATAGAAAAATAATACTGGAAAATTTTATTTTGGCTTGGGAAATATTCGACAAAAAAGCCTAAAATTCTGTTACATAATAGAATGTGTCCAGGCATATATACTAAGAGTAACTTTCCTGTTTGACAGCCGGAAAAGAGGTATTTATGCTTAATTATATTTGGATTGGTCTGTTAATGATAGGCTTTACATTTGGAATAGTTAACGGCAGACTTGATGATGTAACAAAGGCAGCAATGGATTCTTCCCAGACTGCCGTCACCGTTTGCATAGGATTGCTGGGGGTTATGTGTCTTTGGACAGGGCTAATGAAAATAGCTGAAAAAAGTGGACTTATCAGAATAATAGGACGTGCAGTAAGGCCGGTTTTAAGATTCCTTTTTCCTGAAATACCAAAAGAGCATCCGGCTTTAGGTGCTATAGTAATGAATCTTGTTGCAAATTTCCTTGGCTTGGGAAATGCTGCTACTCCATTAGGGATAAAGGCTATGAAGGAATTACAGAGTATAAATAAGGATAAAAAAACAGCTACCAATGCTATGTGTATGTTTCTGGTCTTAAATACGGCAGCAATTCAACTGGTTCCTGCCAATATCATTGCGCTAAGAACCTCTGAGGGCTCAAAAAAACCTGCTGAGATAATCATATGCATATGGATTGCATCAGTCTGTGCAACTATTATGGGTATTATAGCAGCAAAGATGCTGTCGGCAGTATGGAAAAAGGACAATTAGAGAAAAGTGGTGGAACATGGATTTAATTAGGCACTTGTCTGACTACGCTGTTCCGGCAATATTTGTAGTAATACTCGGAGTGGCAGTATTAAAAAAAGTAAAAGCTTATGATGTATTTGTGGAAGGTGCAAAGGACGGAATAGATACAATAATAAAAATAATTCCCTCACTGGTAGGACTTTTGGTAGCAGTAGGAGTTTTCAAAGCATCAGGGGCAATGGATAGTCTGATACTTCTGCTGAGACCTATAACAGATTTGCTAGGAATGCCTCCACAGGTTGCACCCCTGGCATTGCTGCGCCCTATATCGGGAAGTGCATCTTTTGCTTTTGTAACTGAGATTATCAAATCTTTTGGACCGGACTCCTATGCCGGAAGAGTTGCAGCTACAATGATGGGTTCAACAGAAACAATATTTTATACACTGGCGGTTTATTACGGTTCAGTGGGTATAAAAAATATCAGGTATACCCTTATAGCTGCCATAATGGCTGATATTATAAGTGTTATTGCATCTGTGTGGGCATGCCAGTTTATATTCGGTTAGAATTTTTTTAGTGCTCTAAGAATTTTAGCTGATAGGGAATACAGCCACATACCTTTTCCTCCCGATTTATATAATCCTTTGCTTGTAATATTGTTCATACCTTCTCTTGCTTTGGGGTCAGTGATAAACAAACTCAAAATAATTTTGAGCACTGACTTTACGTTGCTTTTATACGCTGTTCTGACAGACAAAGCTTTGTCGGTAAAGAATCTGATTCTATCTTCATACTCTTTGAGATTATCATAATAAAAAATATAGTTTAAGCTGCCGGAAGAAAGATCGTCATTGTATTTAATATAACACTCTAAAATCTTATGTATACAACTTACCCAGGGGAAGAAAGATGTATTAATGTTTTCAGCATCTTCCACACTTAAATTAGGATTTGTCGCAATGGATAGAAGAAGCAGTATATCAAGTCCAGAATCTATGCACATACAGAATTCCCAGTTGGTCAAATCAGGATATTTCTGACCGTGTGCGGTACTCCATCTAATCAGATTTACCTCCTTTTCATTGTCATTGGAGGAGTATTTTGTTACCTGCAGGTCTATGTACAGTGCAAGATACGCAGATATAGAGTCTCTGACAATATCAAATGAAGGTAGTAGCTGAATTTTTTGACGGCACTTTTCAACAAGAATACTTAGATAGCCATTATCATCCTTTGAAGGGAAAAAGGTAAAATATTTCTCAAAGGATTCATTCCTTATATTTGTAGCATCCTTTAATGAAGAAAATACTACTCTGATGAAAGCTTCAGTTACAACAGATGAATTTTCACAGATTTTATTCAGGTAGCGTATAATAGCCATAAACGAAAAAATAACCTCTGAGGCAAGTTTAACATTAACTCCTGGCCAAAATGTACAAACCGATGAAACGGCCATATCAAAACTACTTTGTTTCAGGGCCTCCACAGCATTTCTTTTAATATTGTATTTTGATATACGCCCGGTATAATTGTAATACTCTTCGGACTTTTTATTAATGATGGGATTTATTCTTCTAATATACCTGTTTATGAAACGAATAGAGCCTATGATGTTTCTCATAATTTACCCCTAAATAAAGTATTTCAGACTAGATTTTTACCATATGCCTTATTGCTTAAACAGTTGTATTCTAATCATGATGCTTGAAAAATTTTATACAAATATGTATAGTAGTATCAGTAGCAATATACAATTTGCCCCTTAAAATTATAAGCGCCGGGTAAATTATACCATGTTTGTAGTAAAAGATTCAAATTGACAGCAATCCTAATAAAAATAGAGCAGGTGATAGTTTTGATATTTGATACACATGCACATTATGATGATGATAAATTTGATGAAGATAGAGACAGCCTTCTTCAGGAACTTCACAGCAATGGGATAGCATACATTCTCAATGCTTCTGCCGATATTAATTCTCTTGATGCTTCCATAGAACTTTCCGGCAAATATGACTTTGTATATGCCGCTTTGGGTATACATCCTCACTATGCGGAAGAGATGAATGAGAAGATAATTGAAAAGATAAAGAAATTAGCCCAAAACAGCAAAGTAGTTGCAATCGGAGAGATTGGACTTGATTATTATTATGACAATTCACCAAGAGATATTCAAAGGTATTGGTTTGAGAGACAGATTGATTTGGCAAAGGAACTTGAACTGCCTATAATAATTCATGACAGAGATGCACATGAGGATACTGTAAACATTATCAAAAAAACAAATGCACAGCAGGTGGGAGGTATATTCCATTGCTTTTCTGGAAGCAAGGAAATGGCGTTGGATATGCTAAAACACAATTTATATATTGCAGTTGGCGGGGCGGTAACCTTTAAGAATTCCAGAAGAATAAAAGAGGTTGTTGAAGCTGTTCCGCTAGACAAACTTGTTATTGAAACAGACTGCCCGTATCTTACACCGGAGCCTTACAGAGGGAAACGCAATAATTCTGGATACTTGGTTCACATAATAGAAAAAATTGCTGAGATAAAAGGTATAGGCACGGATGAAGTAGCTGAAACTACACTCACTAATGCAAAAAAGGTTTTCAAAATAGTATAGAATAATAGAATAAATGCCCTTAATGTTTACTTAATATTTAAGGAGAAAAATTATGAAAAGATTTATTATTATTATAGTATTTCTATTTCTTATAGCGTTACTTATATCATTTAATTATTTGCTTTGGGATAGAGAGAAGCAACTTGAAAACTTTCAGGACTTAAAAGATGCTAAAAACTTTACAATAGATACTCTGGGAGAAAAAAATAATACTCTTGATAAAAAGAACAAGGAATTGACAGAAAAAGTTGAATCGCTAAATTCTGTAGTTTCAAACCTTAGAGAGGAATTTACACGTGTTTCCCTTGAAAATACGGATTTAAGGGCTCAAATAAGCAATTATGCAGATTTAATAATTCAATTCAAGAAATATATGAATATTGCACCTGTAAATGAACTTGTGAAAAATTGGTTTGAGGCAATTAACGTCAAGAACTACAAATTAGCAAGTGCATTAGTAAGCAAAAATTCACAGGATGAGGTTATAAAAAATCCTTCTATTTTCAGCAAAACATATCAGGAGGAAATTAAGTCTATTTATCTTAAGTCGTTACATATTTTCACCGAAATGGCAGATCCGGAACATCTGGAGAAATTTCAGTTCAGGGTAATTGCAGAGGTAGAAAAACCGGAACAACCACGGAGTGAAAAGCTATATAAGAGTGGTGAAAATGAAAAGTATGTGACGGTAGAATTCGATACACAATCTAAAGAGTGGCTTATACTGGAGGTAACAGATAAGCCATAGTCCTATAAATATTTCCTTTTTAAAACCCGCTTTAATAGCGGGCTTCAGCAATCGGTTGTTAAAAGGGAACATAAATCTCCTTATTGAATAGTATACTAACATCTAGTTAATAATTTATTACAAGGGATGAATTTGTTTGGGTTTATTTCCATAAATAGGCAATAAATTTGACAAAAAAATGGGTATAGAATAAAATATTCACAGTCCCTTTGAATATTTCTAACAGGAGGTTGGATTTATGATACCGATTGCGAAGAATATTAAAAGGTATTTATCTAAATTGAAAATCAGATCATTGGATGTTGCAATAATATGTATTGTCGTTGTTATATCCGTTACAGCGGGGTTCCTTGTTTTCAATGGACTCAACAGGCACGTTGTAATCAACGATAATGGAAATACCGTTGCAATAAAAACAATGAAAGTAACAGTGAAAGAGGTATTGGAACAGACAGGCATCAAAGTTGACAAAGCAGATTACGTTAGTATGCCGTTTGACGCGAAGCTTACAAAGATTCATGAGAATGTCATAAATATAAAAAGAGCAGTACCTGTTTCAATTAAGGTTGATGGAAAAAAGTTAGACGTAAAGACATATAAGGATACGGTTAGTGAAGTATTAAAGGATAATAATATCAGTGTAGATTCGGATGACAAGTTTGTAGGGCCTCAATTAGGAGACAAAATCGTATCAAATATGAATATTTCTATTGTCCGTGTAGAGGAGAAAACAGTCACGGAGACATCACCTATTCCATTTAAAACCATTACAAAAGAGAGCAACCGATTAGATAAAGGTGTAAAAAATACAGTTAGACAAGGAAAAGAAGGCGTCAGAGAAAAGTTATACAAGGTAGTTTATGAGGATGGAAAGCAGACCGCTAAACAACTTATAAAGGATTTTATATCTAAAAATCCTATAAATTCTATTGTTGAAGTCGGTACGGTTTTAAACTACAAAACATCTAGAGGTGAAACAATAAGATTTTCAAAGGTTTTGGATATGAGGGCAACCTCGTATACAGCCTCTTTTACAGACACAGGTAAAAGACCCGGAGACGCCGGGTTTGGTATTACAGCTACAGGCGCGAGAGTAAGAAGGGGTATAATAGCAGTAGACCCCAAAGTAATACCCTTGGGAACAAGAGTATATGTAGAGGTTCCCGGGAAGGCAGCCGATTATGGATATGCGGTTGCGGCAGATACAGGAGGAGCAATAAAAGGCAACAAAATTGATGTTTATCTTGAATCAGGCAGTCAAGTTGATGCCTGGGGTGTAAAGAAAGTAAAAGTTTATATACTTAAATAGAGCACGTGTTTTAGAAGTATGTAAACAAAATAAAAAAGTTTTAAAGGGACTGTTAGAGCTAATTCAAGTTTATTGGATTGGCTTTTTTTCTATGTATTTCATAATAATTTCTCTTGGAAAAGTTGAATATATTATTTGATGCTATTGTGTTATAATATTTGACAATGTGTTATTTTAAAAGGTTAAGGAGTACCTATGATTAAAAACAATACGTCTGAAATAATAAAAAAACACGGGCTAAAGCTGACAAAAGCCTTGGGACAGAACTTCCTCACTGATTTCAGTGTGGTACAAAGAATAGTTGACGCTTCTGATATGGATAAAGATACACTTGCAATAGAGATAGGGCCTGGTGTGGGAAGTATGACCCGGGAGTTGGCAGCAAGGTCTGCCGGGGTAGCCGCAATAGAAATAGACAAAAGGCTTATTCCTGCATTGAATGACAACTTGAGTGATTATTCAAACGTCAGCATAATCAACGAAGATATAATGAAAGCGGATATTGATGCCATAATAAAGAAGTACAGCGAATTGTACAATGCAAAAAGCGTAAAGGTTGTTGCAAATCTTCCGTATTACATTACCACGCCAATAATTATGCGTTTTCTTGAAGAAGTAACAGGCGTTGATAATATGGTTTTTATGGTACAGAAAGAAGTTGCTGAAAGAATGGTTTCAAATCCTGGTACAAAGGATTATGGGGCTCTTTCGGTAGCAGTCCAGTTTTATTCAAACCCTAAAATAATATTTGATGTTCCTCCCCATTGTTTTATTCCTCAACCGGAGGTACATTCAACAATAATAAGACTGGATATATTAAGTGAGCCTCCGGTAGAAGTTGCTGATAAAAACCTTTATTTTAAAATAGTAAAAGCCGCCTTTGGACAAAGAAGGAAGACTCTTGTGAATGCATTATCCAATTCTGGATTTTTTAATAAAAGCAAAGAACAGATTAAACATATACTTGAAGAAATGGGACTAAATGAAAACATCAGAGGTGAAGTTTTGACAGTTTCGCAGTTTGCACAGCTGTCAAACTTGGTTATGAAATAATAAAAGGCGGATTGATAAGGCTATCAAAAAAGATAGTCTTATTTTTTTGTTTATATCATATATTTTAACTGTTAGGAGTAATCTGCTTTAAAAAAGGAGAAATCTGCAATGGGAAATGCATATGAAAGGCAGTTTCATATATTTAAGACAATGGATAAAAATTGGGGAAATCCCGGCGGATTTGTAAAAGTTGAAATCAACGGCAATAGTACCCGTTTTCAGCTTTCTCTGAATAATTTATCCGATGAAAAAGAGTCATCCTATAATTTATACGGTATACATAAAGAAGAAGATACGCTTAAATATACAGATATATGCCGGATACAGCCGGTTAACGGAAGATTTGATATAAAATTAAATTTTTCTTCAGAAGAGATAGGCTCAGAAAAACTTAATATACGTAATATAAATATTTTTGCAATAATATGTTCTAGTACAGATAATAAAGCCTCAGGGTCGGTTAAGTGTCCCTTAGTGGCATATACAAAAGGGGAACAGGAGTGGAAAGAGGAATTTGAAAGATTGCTTTTACAGCCAATTGTAATAGAAGCTGAAGAGACGTCTGAATCCAAGGTTGAAGATGTAGCTGACTATCAGCAAATACCCGAAGAACCCGAACCTGAGATTACTCTTACAGAAGAAAATGAGACAATAATTAATACAGAGGAAATTAATATACAGCCATGGACTGTTATTGAGGAAGAGAAGAGAGAAAATTCCTCTGAATCATCTGAAACTGAAAGTAGGGAGCAGGAACGAGAGGAATTTGAAGCAAATAAATATGAAGATGAAAATGAAAATAGTCTGTCTATGGAGGATGCTCCCGTACCTGACCTTTCAAGTAAATTTCAGGGGAGCTTGTCGAGCATATATCAAAGGACTTATGAAGAAGAAACAAGGGAAGAAGAGGAGTCTAAAGAACCACAGTCAGAAGAAACTGAGGAAATCCAGAATGTATGGAAAAGGATTCAGGAGGATTTTAATGATCTCTCATCTATTAATATAGATGAATCAGAAAGACAGGGGGAAGGCAGGGAAAGGTCTTTCAATATAAATCTATTGAAACAGGAGCTTGATAACACATTTGAAGAATACAATCCATTTAGAACAAGGAATAAGAGTTTTAGGTGGTGGAAGATTAACAGCCCTGGATTTCTAAACAATATCCTTTTCAGGAATAACATTAAGACATATCTCTTATTTAATCCAAAAGTTATGCTAGCACATTATAAGTACAGGTATATTATCCTTGGTATAAAAAATAATAGACATCCCGGTAGGGAAAAGCTTATATGCGGTATACCCGGTGTATATAATATAGATGAAAACCCTTTTAACAGTGTAGGAAGTTGGGTACAACTGGAAGGCTTTAGGCCCAAATACGGAGCTTTTGGATATTGGGTTGTAATGCTTGATCCCAGAACAGGAAAAATATCAAAAATAAAGTAAAAATTTTACGTTTAAATCCAGTATAGCGGGGTATAATCTAAGGTATAAACTTTGATAATATTGGAGGCAGAAAAATGGCTATAAAGTGGAGAGACAGTCTTGCTATAGGGATACCTGAAATAGATGAACAGCACAAAAAACTTTTTGAAGCTATTGATAAGCTTTTTACAGCTTGTATGCAGGGAAAGGGAAAAGAAGAAGTTGTCAATACCATTAAGTTTCTTGAGGACTATACAATAGTTCACTTTACTGATGAGCAGGGATTGCATAGAAAGTACAACTATCCTGAAAGAGATGCCCACAGAAAAATACATGATGATTTTCTTAAGAATTTTGAAAAACTAAAGGAGCAGTTTGATAAAGAAGGTGCTAGTCCACTTTTTATGTCCACAATTAACAAACAAGTTGTTGACTGGCTGATTCAACATATTGGTAAAGCAGATAAGGCCTTCGCAACATTTGTGAATGGCTAAGCAGAATATTGGAATTTTAATACAAATATTCAACAATATTTCAACTTTCCATAATAATTTATTTGCCGAATTATGGTGCTATATAGTATAATTAAGGGTGTGGTTAGCAATTTGAAGGAGCTGATATACCTTGACTGCAAAAAACAAAGTTGTTATACGTATAGCCGGCAAGGATTATACTCTGGTTGGAAGTGAACCTGACGAATACATACACAAGGTTGGGCTTTATATTGATAAGAAGATGAATGAGATAATGCTGCGGAACAGCAGCTTTAGTACGTCTTTGGCTGCGGTGCTTACGGCAATCAATGTAGGTGACGATTATTTCAAATCTAAGGATAAGGAACTTTCCCTTGAAAAAGAGAAGAACGAACTTACCAGTGAGATAGAAAAACTTAAGAGTGAAGTTGCACAACTGAGAGAGCAAAATGAAGAGCTGGTTGCCAAAAATACATCTTTGCAGGTTGAATTGGCAAAGAGAGAGGCTGAACTGGGGGAGGTAAGAAACTCTATCGGAAGGGATAACCGGGTAATCGCTCAGAAAAGCATTGCAGGATATGACATGTAAAAGTATTTTAACTAATTGCAGGCTGGAGAAAATATTAATTTCTCTAGCTTTTTTATGTTAAAATCACTGTTAGCAGGAAGGGCAATGCTGGATAAAGAATTATATAATATATATATAATAGTTCTTTTAAGGAGAAAGCCATGAAAGTAATTTTTATATTTTTAGATGGGGTGGGAATAGGCGAAAAAGATAAGAAGGCAAATCCTGTGTATGCTACTGAACAACAGGTACTTGCACGACTTATAGATAGTGCCAGATTTCAGGCTGATGCTTTAATGGGTGTTGAAGGTCTTCCTCAAAGTGCTACAGGACAGACCACCATATTTACTGGAGTAAATGCTCCTAAGGTGCTAAACAGACATTTAAGCGGACAACCTACCATTTCTCTTAAAAAGGTTATATATAAATCAAATATATTCAGCGAACTAATAAAGAGGGGCTATAAAGTTACCAGTTCAAATGTTTATAGAGATGAGTATCTGGAAAACATGCTAAATGTTAAAGACAGGAAGCACAGACCTTCGGTAACATCTGTCATGGGCATGGTAGCCGGAATTGAATTTAGGACAGTAAATGAATTCATACAAGAAAACGGAGTATACCATGATATTACAGGAGATATACTAAAGGAGTCCGGATACAAGGTTAATACCGTTACTCCTAAAAAGGCAGCACAGAACCTATACAGGCTTAGCCGAAATTATGATTTTACACTATACGAACATTTTTTAACTGATATACAAGGTCATAAAGCGGATTTTGATGAAGCAGTAAAGATAATAGACAGACTGGACAGCTTTTTTGATGAACTCATAAGACAAATGGACTTTGAAGAGGATGTTCTTATTGTAACAAGCGACCATGGAAATATTGAAGACATGAGTGTTCATACCCATACTATGAACAAGGTACCTGTAGTAGTAATGGGTAAAAAAGCTGATAACGTAAAAACAGAGGTTCATTCATTGACGGAAATAATGCCCTTTGTGCTTGAATTGTTTTCAAAAAATGGACAGTGAAATGCAGTAATTTTAATGAATATTTGGAGGTAGCAGTTTGGCGAAAAAAATAGAACTATTGGCACCGGCAGGGACATATGATGCCTTTTTGGCTGCAATAGAAAATGGGGCAGATGCGGTTTACTTAGGTGGGAAACTGCTTAATGCCAGAGCGTTTGCGGGAAATTTTGATGAGGAACAGTTAGAAAGAGCATTGGACTATGCACATACCAGAGATACCAGTATTTTTTTGACTATGAACACTCTGGTTTTGGATTCGGAAATGCAGGAGGCTGTAGAATATGCCGCAAAGGCATACGAAATGGGTGTAGATGCCTTTATAGTACAAGACGTGGGTCTTGCAGCCAATTTAAAAAAACTGATACCCGGAATTACATTACATGCCAGCACCCAGATGACAATTTACAGTACCGAAGGTATAAAGGCCATTGAACCACTGGGGTTTGACAGAATAGTACTGGCCAGAGAGCTGAATTTGGAAGAAGTAAAAAGTATTTGTGGACAAACCTCTCTTGAAATTGAAGTTTTTGTCCATGGTGCTTTGTGTATATGTGTTTCAGGACAATGCTATATGAGCAGTATGATAGGAGGAAGAAGCGGAAACAGGGGGAAATGTGCCCAACCATGCAGAATGCCGTATTCCATCAAGAGAGACGGAAATGACATTGGCAGCGGATATCTTATCAGTCCGAAAGACATCTGCTATATAGACCATTTAGCTGAACTTGTTGCTGGGGGGGTAACCTCATTAAAGATAGAGGGTCGAATGAAAAGTCCTGAATATGTGGCCTCTGTGGTTGGTACCTACAGGAAATATCTTGACTTGATTTATGAGACAAAAGGTATTAGTGACAGCAAAAAGGGTATACATAAAGTATCGCAGGAGGATAGGCACAAACTACTTCAAAGCTTTAATCGGGGAGGGTTCTCTAAAGGTTACCTTTTAGGCAAAACTGGGCCGGAAATGATGGCATATGAAAAGCCCAAAAATTGGGGAACACCTTTAGGAAGTGTGGTTACACAGGACAAAAGTACAAATTCTGTGCTCATAAAGCTTGAAAACACTCTTGGAATGGGTGATGGAATTGAGATATGGTCTGGTAGTAAGTTTCAGGAAAGTCCGGGAGGAATAATAACAAAAATCGTAAAGGATAAGAAATTAGTTAGGAAAGCTCACAAGGGCGATACCGTGTGGGTTTCAGTTATAAAAGGAAATGTGGGAAAAGGAAGCAGGGTTTACAAGACTTCAGATAAGGAAATGCTGGAGCAGGCTGCTGCAACCTATTCAAAGGGAAGCAGAAAATCTCCCATAAAAGCGAACTTCACCATGAAATACGGACAAGTACCTGTGTTAAACTTACAGGACGCTTATGGAAATACTGCTTCGGCAGCAGGAGAACAATTTCCTCAAAAGGCTGTAAATAAACCGCTGACCAAGGAACGAATCCTTGAGCAATTGAAAAAGATGGGCACAACACCTTTTTATATAATGGATATAAACCTTGACATCGATGAGGATGCAGTTATCCCAATAAGTGAGCTTAACAACATAAGAAGAAGTGCAGCTGAACAACTGGAGCAAAAAAGAATATTATCATTTAAAAAAGAATTAACTAACTTTGATAAAAGTACACTTAATTCAATTTTATATTTCCCGGGAAATGTTCAAAAGAAAAATAAAGATAAAAAAATATCTGCAATATTTTATGATTACCCTGACAAAATGGGATTTGGGGACTTGGACATTGACAGAGTATACCTGCCCTTTACGGAAATAATGGGAAATGAAAAGCTGCAAATGGCAGAAAAACTTCGTGGAGCTGGGAAGGAAGTTTTTGCGTATATCCCGGCTGTTATTAGGGGAAATTACACAGAATTATTCAAAAAAAACCTACAAAAGGTTTCTGCCCATGTAGATGGATTTTTGGCGGGAAGCCCTGCTGTTTTTGAAATAATACAGGAAAAGTTGGGTAATATCGTGCCAATTGTCGGTGATTTTACCATGAATATAATAAACAGTTATTCATTGAATAAGTTAAATGAACTGGGATTTAGCGGAGGAACTTTATCCTGTGAATTGAATCTTTCTCAGATAATAGAAATGGATTATCCTCAGAACTTCGATACTGAGCTTGTGGTATACGGAAAAATCCCTGTTATGACCAGTGAATATTGTCCTGTAGGAGGAAGCGTGGGAAAATGTGAACCCCAAAAGTGCGACAAGCTTTGTAAAAGCGGCGTGTATAAGCTTAGTGACAGAAAGGGTGCTGAATTTCTTGTTAAAAGTGATTGTGTTGACTGTCGAAGCACAATATTTAATTCAAATGCGCTTTTTGCCCCTGAGCTTTCAGAGCAGATAAGCAAAACTGGAATTGATTATATAAGGTTAAGCTTTGTTGATGAAACCGAAAAGGACATACACGATATATGTTCCCTATATAGAAGTTTGCAAAGACAAGGTAAAATAACACCAAATATGGGAGATGTAATTGAAAGGATTAAAGCATTAGGATTTACAAGAGGGCATCTGCAAAAAGGAGTATAAGACTCTTAAAATAGTTTACATAAAACAAATGAGAAATAAATAATTGGGAGGAAATAGAATGTCAGTTGAGATATTTATAGAATTGTGCAGGGAGGATGCAGTTTTGCCTAAATACGCCAATCCGGGAGATGCCGGAATGGATGTCTACGCGGCGGAGAGTGTTGTAATTGCACCCGGAGAAACAGTTGTTGTACCTACAGGGTTAAAACTGGCAATACCAGAAGGTTATGAAATTCAAGTTAGACCACGCAGTGGAATATCATTTAAAACGCCATTAAGAATCCCCAATTCACCGGGTACTATTGATAGCGGATATCGAGATGAGTTGGGTATTATAATTTCAAACAATTCGGATATGGATGTTCCCAACAACAGTGAAGCACCTTTTACTTTGGATGAAAAAGAAAACCGTAAGGGAACATATATTATAAGAAAAGGTGATAGGATTGCACAGATAGTTTTACAGGTCGTACCTAAAATTGAGTTCACCATTGTTGATTCTGTAGAAGATATAGGCAGTAACAGAGGCGGAGGATTTGGCTCAACAGGAATTTCAAAGTAGGTTTTTATATTTAAAAGGAGGCTGTTTTATTAAAGTTAATGGTAATATACAATCAATAAAGGACAGTGTGCTTCAGGAATTAGATAACTTATATGATAAAAAGTACGGTTCAAGGGACTTAGTGCCGGAGGAACTTGCCGTGACTATTGCCAGAATATCAGCGGAAATAAACCGGGAAATTTCCGTGCTTATTAACAGAAGGGGAGTTGTAGCAGACATAAGTATTGGTGACAGCGGAACCGTTACTTTGCCACAGGTAGACGGCAGACGAGGAACAGCGAGACTGTCTGCTATAAGATGTATTCATACCCACCCAAGTGGAGGGGGAATTTTGTCTCAGGTAGACGTAAGCACACTACAGAAGTTGAGACTGGATACCATGATAGCCATAGGCATTGTGGACGGACAGCCATCGGAGATTTATACGGGCTGTCTTAACCATGAGGAAGGTGTCGACATATATGGGCCATTTAACATAGGTGATACACGCCTTAACTATATATACAGAATTATTGAAGAGTTGGATGCATCTGCAAAGAATGAGATTCATGAAAATGAAGAAAAGTCAGAGACTGCAATACTTGTAGGCCTGGAAACTTCTCATAGCAGGCTAGAAAATATAGATTTAAAGGATGCCCAGGAATCTCTGGAAGAACTTGAGGAATTGGCAAAAACAGCAGGAGCAGTAGTTATAGACAAGGTATTGCAAAAAAGGCAGACTGAAGACTCAGCTTATTACATCGGAAAGGGAAAGATAGAAGAGCTTTCTTTGATATGTCAGGCAAGGGATGTTCAACTACTGATATTTGATGATGAACTTTCAGGGGCACAAATAAGGAATATTGAGGAAATAACTAAAGTCAGAGTTGTTGACAGAACAGCTTTGATACTTGATATATTCGCGCAAAGGGCTGTTTCAAAGGAAGGTAAGTTGCAAGTAGAGTTGGCACAGCTTAAATACAAACTTCCAAGACTTATGGGTATGGGAACTCAGCTTTCAAGGCTTGGAGGAGGTATAGGAACCCGAGGCCCCGGTGAAAAAAAGCTTGAGGTAGACAGAA
The DNA here is from genome assembly GCF_000526495.1 of Ruminiclostridium josui JCM 17888. Classification (NCBI taxonomy): domain Bacteria; kingdom Bacillati; phylum Bacillota; class Clostridia; order Eubacteriales; family Oscillospiraceae; genus Ruminiclostridium; species Ruminiclostridium josui. Next base: position 1,991,186 of record NZ_JAGE01000001.1, read on the forward strand.
GGCATATACGCCGGAGAATAACAGGCCTGGAGCAGGAATTGAAGCAGTTGGAAAAGAGAAGACAGTTTTTGCGCAGCAACAGAAGCAACAATAATACTCCTGTAATAGCAATTGTGGGGTATACTAACGCTGGTAAATCAACATTGATGAACAGGATGTGCGGTTCTTCGGTACTTGCTGAAGACAAGCTTTTTGCAACCCTTGACCCATCTGCCAGACAGCTTACATTGAGCGACGGAAGGGAAGCAGTACTTATTGATACGGTTGGTTTTATTAGGAAACTGCCTCATGATTTAATTGAAGCTTTTAAATCAACATTAGAAGAGGCGGTTCATGCGGATATGCTTTTGCATGTAGTAGATGCTTCAAACGAAAACGTTTCAATGCAAATATCTGTTGTAGAAAAACTCCTTGAAGAACTAGGAGCTTCAACCAAAAACACCATACTGGTACTTAACAAACAGGATTTAGTAAAGGATGGCAGGAGAATCAGTACTGTAGGCTATTCAGCAGTCTGCGAAATATCGGCTGCTACTGGATATGGCATAGAACAGCTTTTGGAAAAGATAACTGAAGGTTTTATGCATCAACTTAAAGAGGTAAACCTTCTAGTGCCGTATAATGACGGATGGGTTATGCCGTATATTTACCAAAATGGACAGATAATTAATCAGGAATATGAGGAAGGCGGGATAAAGGTAAAGGCCTTGGTCAAAATAGAAAAAGTGGGCAGGCTCGCGGATTTTATAGTTGTATAAATTCACCAGTTAGAGTATTATAATATTAAGAGATAACTTAATAAAAAACTAATTCTATCAGAAAGGGGTTTTGATTATGCTGGTTAGAAACTGTGCAGGTGGAGTGGTCTTTTCTGGGGAGAAAGTGTTTCTTTTAAAAAACGAGAAAGATGAGTGGGTACTTCCAAAGGGGGTTATCAGAAATGGCGATTATCCCGATGAAGTAGCCTTAAGGAGAGTAAAGGAAGAAGCAGGAATTGATGCTGAGATTGTTTTGGCAGCAGGCAATACAAACTATGAATTTTTCTCTGTAACACGTCAACGTCCGGTTTGCAACAAGATTACCTGGTATGTAATGAAATCCCTTAATGATAATTATGAAGTTAATAAAGAAGAGAATTTTAGTGAAGGCGGATACTTTTCCATTGATGAGGCTTTGGAGAAGATTACTTACAGCCAGGACAGAGCACTTATAAATTTGTCTTTTGCGAAATATAAAGAGCTGGCTGAGAAGTAAGTTTAAAGTATTATAATGCAGTAAGTATCAGCACTCCCGAGTTTTGGGGGTGCTGTTTTTAGATATATGATAGAATAAATTAAGAATAAGTTTACATAACTTATGATACTAATAGCTGCTTGGGAGGTTATTTTGTTACCTGTATACAAAACAATATTAAACACTGCTGAAGCGGAGTTTGAAGAAAAAAAATCCAGATTTATTGCAAATGTCCGTCCTGTAACATGTGAGGAAGAGGCATTGGAGTTTATTGAGGCAATTAGGTCAAAGTACTGGAATGCAACTCATAATGTATATGCCTATAGTATAAATAGAGGAACCTTGGTTCAGAGATACAGCGATGACGGTGAGCCTTCTGGGACAGCGGGAATGCCGACTTTAGAAGTAATAAAACGTATGGGATTGCAGGATGTTGTAGTGGTAGTAACCCGTTATTTTGGAGGAACACTGCTGGGGGCTTCGGGACTTATTCGTGCATACAGCAAGAGTGCATCTCTTGGACTTGAAGCGGCAGAAATAGTTACCCGTAAGCTGTGCTATAACCTGAATATCATAATAGAATATACTATTTTTGGACGTCTTCAGAACATGCTTATTTCAAACAATAATATAATTAAAGAGATCAGGTATGAGCAGGATGTTGAACTTTGCGTACTTATAGAAGTTGGAAATGAAGAAAAACTCATGAAGGACATTGTAGAGGTTTCAAATGGAAGAGCTATCATTGACCTTGGTGAAAAAACTTACATTACATTAGGCAGTGATGGAAGGTTGATTATTTAACAAATAACTATTATAATTTATAATGGATTTTAACTGTAAAATAAAGCTTTAGCTTTTAAAAGAATATAAATTGGTTTTATTAGGAGGTAAACATGTCAGGCCATTCAAAATGGGCGAATATTAAACGCCAAAAAGGTGCAGCAGATGCTGTCAGAGCCAAGATTTTTACTAAGCTGGGAAGAGAAATACAGATAGCTGTAAGAATGGGAGGCGCTGATCCTAATTCAAATTCAAAATTAAGGGATGTTATAGCTAAGTGTAAAGCAAATAACATGCCAAATGATAATATTCAAAGAAGTATTAAAAAAGCTTCTGGTGAAACTGATGGTTCCAACTATGAAGAAATAACATATGAAGGCTATGGTCCAGGCGGAGTTGCTGTTATATGCGAATGTACAACAGACAACAGAAACAGAACTGCTGGCGACCTGAGACATTATTTTGATAAATTTGGCGGAAACCTTGGACAAAGTGGCTGTGTTTCCTTCATGTTTAACAAAAAAGGTGTTATAGTTATTGAAAAAGATGACAAGATTGATGAAGAAACCTTGATGATGGAAGCATTGGATGCTGGGGCAGAAGATTTTGATTCAGATGATAACTGCTACGAAATTGTAACAGACCCTTCTGATTTTTCAGCTGTTCGTGAGGCACTTGAAGCAAAGGGGTATGAATTTATTGAAGCTGAGGTTTCAATGATACCAACAACTACTACAAAGCTTACAGACCCTGAACAGATTAAGTTTATGGATAAGCTGATAGAAGCTTTAGAAGACCTTGATGACGTTTCTAATGTTTACCACAGCTGGGAGCAGGAAGAATAAGATATTAAGTTATTGCCAATTTTTTCAAAATTTAAGTAATACTGAAAAAATTGGCAATTCTAATCTTTAAACCTCATTAGTTGGGTCTTGCCAAAAGTCCATTCAGGGGTTTTCAACGTATTACCGAAATTAGTTGAGTACCAAGGGCTTAGAGTCCCATTTTCAGGGTTTTTTAGAATATGAATGCTTTGTGCAGGCATGTAACTCTGTGCAGTTAAAAATATTTTTTCCCCTGTTTTTTTGTTTTCTGCCATATCAAGTACGATAACGGCGTGGCCAGGAGTAGCACCCTTTAGAAACACATCTCCTATTTGAATATTTTCTATAGATTCATATTCCATCTCTTGTGAAAGAGATAGTGTTCCTGCGTATGCAAAAACTACGTCCAGATACTTTCTGAAACTGTCATAATCATTTGAAGGCTTTGCATTTTTAACCCAGTAGGTACTATTACCCTTTACTACAATCCTGTTTCCATTCATCCATTTCTGGTAATCAGCATTAAATCCGTTTGTGAAATTAAAGTGTATTCTCTTGTAAAGTCCTTGATTGTACAAATATTCAGCCCTTAATCTGATAACTGCATCAGCACATTGCTGTAAATCTCTATTGCCTACATCAATATCAAGAACTGCAACATGAACATTTTTTTCTGTCACTTCACCGTTATAAAGCATTATTTTTGTACCATCAGGTTTTAATGGTAAATCTCTTAGGTACTGACCAAATGAGTTTTTATCTACGTTTATTCTTTCAAAGCCGTCAGGAACCCGTATTCTTTCTTGCACTGTTTGGCCGCTGGCATTAATAATATTCTCGGGCATTTGGATTATATGTGAAGGTGTGGCAAATGCTTGTGCTGATTCTGCCACAGTGCTTTTAGTAATTTGCGCAGTATTCGAATTTGAACATGCTGTAAGTAAGAGAAGAAATATTGGAATTAATATTTTTTTCATTGATTACCCTCCTTAGAGTTATTTTACCAAATTTTCAAATTAGTAAATATGTTAGATTGTATTTTTAGAAAAAAAGTCGGACAGAAAAAATACCCGTATGATATTATGTTCTCATCTTAAGATATTGAAGGGGTGCTTCTTTATTGAACTATTATGAAAGAATTCAGAAATCTATTGATTACATTGAAGAAAACCTTGAAAACAAGATTATCTTGGACTTTGCAGCACAAAAAGCATATATGTCTATGTCAAACTTTTATAGAATGTTTTTTGCACTAACCGGCTATACAGTGAAGGAATATATCAGGTTTCGCAGGATTAGCCTGGCGGCTTTTGAACTACGAAGGAACAATACTTGTTTAATTGATATTGCAATAAAGTTTGATTTTGAAAGCGGAGATAGCATACAAAATTGCGGACGTCCAATGGTTTTAAGTTTGTCGCCGGGGCCTGCTCTTATAAATAAGGCATGGCATTATGAAAAATATGCAAACATGTGGAGAATTACAGATGATTTCTGGGATAGCTGGCCGTTGTTAAAGAATATGTTTGAAAGATGTGAAATTTGGCAAAATCATGTTTCAGAAGGCTGCTACCCTGATTGTGACATGCTTCCTTTGGGGTATGTCGGTAAAGGCTTTGGGGAAGAACGATTAACAAATTTCACCAGGGAAGAGCAAATTACTATGATGACTCTTTGGTGTATCTTTCGCTCACCTCTTATGGTTGGGGCAGAACTAACCAAGCTGGATAAGTGGACATTGGAACTTATAACTAATAGAAAAGTATTACGTCTTTTGACCCATTCAACAGGTGCAAAACAGATTTCAAGGGATGATAAGCATGCGATATGGTTTTCAAGAGATACGGAAAAAGAGGTTTGCTATCTTGCTCTATTTAACCTCAGCGATGAAGTGGCGGGTTTAGCAATAACTCCAGGAGAACTAGGATTTGAATGTTTTAAAGAGTATGTTTTTGAAGAGTTGTGGTGTAAGGATAGTATAAACAATGTTGAAGAGGTGTTGGAGGTAACTATTGAGCCGCATGGGGCGAAACTGTTTGAAGTTTCCAGAAATATCCTTTATAATGATAAATAAAGGTGATACCTTGACTATTTAAGTTCAGGAGGATATAAGTGAATAAAGATAGGCCTATTATAATAACGATAATTGCAGATTTAATTATTTTGTGGTCGATGTTTGCAATAGGAGCAACTATTTTTCCAGGGTATTTTAAAAAGCTGGGATTTGAAATAAATCCCTTGCCTATTTATTCGAACAGTGTTACCATTATACTGCTTTCGTTAGTACGTATAACTGCCGCAGCCGGATTATTGCTTCTTAAAAAGTGGGGCTATAGGCTGATGATTATTTATACTATTTTCTTTATGGTAGTAGATGTTGTTTTGTGTTTACAAAAAGGAAAAGTACCTCTTACTTCGGGTATGATTATTTCGTTTTTAATGATTTCTAATATCATACACTACAAAGAGCGTTTTGATTAAAGCGTGGAAGGGACTAAGAATAAACATGACCTATGACAAGGGACGAGAATTTATTTATAGAAATGCAAGACCCCTTGATTTAGCAAGATGGCAGTACCATTTTGAAAATAGCAGTAAAGATTCTGTTTTAAATGCTCTTTCTTATTATCAGAATGAAGACGGAGGTTTTGGTCATGCTCTTGAAGCAGACGCATGGAACCCAAACTCAGCCCCTATACAAACCTGGGCAGCTACTGAAATCCTCCGTGAAATAGATTTTACTGACAGATCTCACCCAATAATTAAAGGAATACTTTGCTATCTTGAAACAGGAGAAAGCTTTGAGGGTAAGTTCTGGTTAAATACTATAAAAAGTAACAATGACTTTCCTCATGCTCCTTGGTGGCATACAGAAAGTGACAGTATAAGTCACAATAACTATAATCCCACGGCTTGCCTTGCAGGATTCATAATTCGATTTGCTGATAAAGACAGCGAGTTGTATAAATTAGGCTGTCATATTGCAAATGAAGCATTTGCTTATCTAATGTCAGATGAAAGCACAAATGATATGCATACAATCCTTTGTTATATTCGCCTTATGGAATATATTGAAGAATCAAAAGCAACTGACATTATAAATTTAGCTACACTAAAAAGCAAACTGATAGAGAAGGTAAAAAACTGTATAACTCAAGATACCGATAAATGGGCAACTTCGTATATTTGCAAACCGTCTCAATTTTTTAATTCCAGAAATAGTATTTTCTATAATGACAACAAAGAAATTGCAGAGTATGAGTGTGAATACATAGAAAAAGCTCAACTTGCTGATGGTTCTTGGAACATTCCTTGGGATTGGTGTGAATATCCAAATGAATGGGCAATCAGTAAAAACTGGTGGAAATCAAATGTAATTATTCAGAATATGTTGTACCTTCGTAACTTTGGGAAGTTGTAGTTAAATATTCTATCATTGATAATGAGTTTTTAACAGCCACAAGCTCGAATCCCTTTTTAGAAATTAGTTAGACATATTATTTCCATATTGATATCAAATATTCAAATTAATGTTATAATATTAATGAATTAAATTTAAAGGAGGAATAGTATGTTTATGTCAAAACGTTTGGTATTGGTTACTATTTTAGCATTAGTGTTCACAATGGCTTTTTCTTGTATGGTGTTTGCCGTTGACATGAATGCGGGTTCTCAAACTAAGAATGCAGGGGATTCAGCTGTTTTACCTGTTTATTGGTATCATCAGGTATTTTCAGATAAACCCCTCTACCTGCAGGATGGAAATACCGGTAAATGGTATGACAATGTTAAAGGTACCGTTGAAATCAGATGGTCAAATTACTTTTCCACGGCTAAGACATTGATTACCGATTTACAGGTTCCTGATGGTACATACCAATTTACCCTAGCTACACTTGCTAGCTGTTCCCCAGATTCTATAGAGGGTGCATTTAATATTGCTAAAAATGGGAAAATTGTAGCATCAAACATCAAGGGCAAGCTTTATGGTCTAAGTTTGCCAGAGGGCAACTATTTTAAATTTTATTCCGATGATACGAAGTGGCATTTCAGTGCATATATTACCAAAAGAATTGATGGAACAATCAAATAGATTTTAGTATCAGTAAAATTATTACAACAAATGAAATAGTCTTTTAAATTAATTCAACTCTTTTTTGCAAAAGAATCAAAATTAGTAATAAAAAAGTTACAACAAGGGGATTCAAGTTTATTCTTGAATCCCCTTGAATTTGGCAGTGAGTGTTTGTACACGATTTTCAGAGTTATGTTTTATTTATTGTTTAATACTATTTAGTATATCTTAGAATAAAATATTTTACTAGGGTTGCAAATAGCCATAATTATTAGTGAAAATGTGATAATTATTAAAAAATATAACTTTCTCATTCTATTATTTTCCTCTCGATGCCATTAATGATTGTAACATTTGGGAAATATGTAACGAGTACACTATTTATGACAAATTATTGCTTTTTTATAACAATTATATTATAATGCAATTTATTCATTTTGGTATAAGGGAGATGATAAAAAATGAAGAAATTTTTTATATTTTTGCTTTTGCTGACGCTTTTAACAACATCACTATTCGGTATGAGGAGCGTTTATGCGGATACAGTTTATGAGCGTCAGGAAAAGGTTCTTGTAGTATTGGTGCAGTTTACTGAGCCTCAATTGCCTCGGACAGGATGTGATGCCTCATATGATGGCACTGCTAAAGGTAATGATGAGTATTATAGTGAACTTTTTTTTGGCACGGGAATAGACTCACAGACTGGATTTCCTAAGATGACTGTGAGAAATTATTTTAGGGAAGTATCGTGTGGAAAATTGGATTTGCAGCCTGCTCAAGAAAACTATGGTGATAACGATGGGGTAGTAAGAGTAACTCTTGATTATCCATATCCAGATGCAGAACAATTTACTAATGGTTCTCGTATGATAGATGAGGTAGGTACCGAGGCAAAAGATGCATTAATGGACGCATTAAGCGAACTTTATAACTTTGTAGATTTTTCTGCATTTGATGAAAATAATGATGGACGTATAGATAAGAATGAATTACATATTGTAACATTGATAGCAAGTGGTAGAGATACTCCTTTTTTGCGCGCATGTTATATTCGAACAGTAAATATAGCTAATACCAATATAAGATTGTTTTCTGGGGTTTCTGTATGTAATTCTGAAAGTAGTTTATATACTATAAGTCACGAATTGGCTCACAGCATGGGAGCTCTAGATTTATATAATCGAACAAATGCCGAAAATATAAATAAAGATAGTATTATGCACCAAACAACAGGCTACTTGGATCCGTGGCATAGAATGAAATTAGGGTTTGTTAATCCTCAAGTAGTGAATGCATCAGGTAGTTACACTGTTAATTCTACAGACCCCAACAACCCTGGGAGTTATAATGTTCTAAAAATCCCTGTTTCATCCAGTAATGCACCGCCATATTACAGAGATGAATATTTTCTAATTGAAAATCGTCAGCCTGTTAGTTTTGATTCAAATACATCTCGTATTAATGGTGGTATTGCGATTTGGCATGTAAAAAGTGCGAATGTAGGTACGCCAGCTATATTAAATCTCGGTGATTATAGATTGGAAGCTGCTGATCTGAATACATATTATGACACTGATAGTTTTCGTCCTTTCACCAATAAGTTATATTTCGCAGGAGATGTAATAGGAGATTTCATAGATAGAAACTTATCTCCAGTATCTTCAATAGGAAAAAGCACTTTCGGGCCTAATACTTTGCCATGCAATAGCAAACGGTTTGACGGAAGCGATTCGGGAGTGTCAATTACTGTCAGCAGCCAAAGTTCAGGTTCCATGGTAGTCAATGTGGAAATGCTCTCAAGCCCGCAGAACTTCAAGGCTACTGCAGATGAAGATGGAAATACTGTGCTTACGTGGGATCCTGTACCATCTGCAACTGAATATGAGGTTATGATAGACGACGGCACATTTTTTAGTGTTGGCACAAATACAAGTTATACATGTTCAAATTCAAATAAACATATTTACAGAGTAAGAGCAAAATTTTCGTCTGTAACAGGTCTGGAAACTCAGGCGTTAAACACAAATTGTCTCCTATACGGTGACATAGATAATGATGGTAGTATAACTGAGAGTGATTACAGTTTGCTATCTGAGTATTTACTTGATACCAGCATTACATTAAGTGATCCTCAGTTAGTAGTCGCAGATGTAAATGAAGACGGATCTATAGATGTTCTTGATAAAACTGAATTAAGAATGTACCTTAACGGATCAAAAACAAAGTTTACAGCGGGTACTAAGAAACTTATTACTTACGGAGATGTAAATGGTGATGGACTTGTTACAAGGGATGATGCAGATGCAATTAAATATTTTGGCGACAATATAACAAACCCAGTTCATCGTGTAGCAGCAAATTTGATGATAAATAAAGCTGGTTATTATGGAACGATTGATAATGAAGACTATATGTTTTTAAATGATTATTTGAATTGGGATAGATATATGTTTCCATCAATGTATTAGGAAATATAAATAAGCTGAGATGCAGGGGTGGGAAGGATTTCTTAGATGTATTGGACTGTAATCCCAAGAGGGTACTTTGGCCCTGATACAAAATATGTTCCGGTACGTATGTATGGAAGTCCTAAGATTAAACTTAATTCTGTGCCAGCCGACATACCTCTCAATCCATTTAATCACACCCTTGATCGTAAAGATTATATCAAAAAGAAGGTAGTTCTGAGAATAAAAGAAGATATCCCAAAGATAAAAGAGCGAATGTGCCTGTCGGAGCATCCTTTTGGAACTGTTAAATGGTATCACGGAGCACACTATCTGTTATGTAAAGGTAAAGAGAAAGCATCAGCAGAGCTGGGGCTTAGTTTCCTTGCCTATAACATAAGGAGAGCGATAAATATGGTAGGAGTTAAGAAGTTAATTGCAGCAATGTAGTAAGGTATTTCGTACCTTTTTTCTTTAAAATGCAAAAAGGACATTAATTTTGAATTTTTACTTCAAAATAGTGTCCTTTTTTGCTTATAAAACGCTGAAAAGCCTGATAAAATCAGGCTTTTCAGACAAGTTGTGGCGGAGAGAGAGGGATTCGAACCCTCGGTACGCTATTAACGTACACACGATTTCCAGTCGATAATTCAACTATAACCCTCTCAAACGCTATTAAAATCAACATATTCAGACTATCTATCCTTAAATACAGCACACGATTAAAATTTATTATATTATAGCTATAATATAAATGTCAACAAGTCAGTTTGAAGTATCAGTAGTTCTATTATTCCCAATCCTTAACTTTAAAATTTTTAATGAAATCATAATATGCCTCAAAGCATTCGATATTGTTCAATGATAAGTCATCTTTTAATTTATCCAAAAATAGACCTTCACTTTTCTTATCTCGTATCCAGTTTGTAATATTAGTTTGTGAAGATATATCCCTAATAATTTTTATAGTTTTTTGAAAGAAAGTAGATGCAAAATTCTTTATTATATTATTACGATAATCACTATTCTTATTATAGAAACTGGTGTAATCAAAGGTTTTAGTTCTATATGAATCCATTTCAGGTCTTCGGTCGAATTGAGATTTATATTCATATATCAGACTTAGATTAAAGAAATGGCATACATTAGTTATTTCTATTAGCCTCTTATATCTGCTTATTTCATTTTTTACACTATCATCAAATTCTCTAACACCATTAGCAATATCAGTATTAATTGAGTCTATATTAGACTTATAGTTATTTTTTAGATACTTCTTAGTTTCATTGTGTAAATAATATAGAAACAATAACTCGTCAATTTCACTTTTTTCCTTTTGAAATAAGATACCATGTTCTTCTGATTCAGTATCATAGTTGAATATTTTATGATAATACTCATTTAAGTTATAATTAGATGAATCGTCATTATTAAATATAGTACTTTTCTTATCTTTAGCAATTGATGGTGACTTAAGAAAGCCAGAAAAAGCTAATTGAGCCAATAATTCGTTTGTAATTTTTTGATGATGATGAAATCTTATATTTGAAGGAAGATTTTGTCCTCTTCGGATTTCTACATATATTCTTGGTTGCTTATTATCTGAAAGCCAGTCACGTAATTTCGTTTGCTCAGGCCTATTAGATGCCATATCTCTTGTTGAAATAGGATTCTGAGTGTTATTAAATATAGAGATGTGATTTCTTAATCCAGTATCTTTCTTTATCTCTACAATTCTTGTTAGAACATATACACTTTTTAATTTCTCAAGCTTAACATTATCTCTATCTAAAATGGAGTCTTTCAGATATTCTCCTAAAGTGCTCACTGTTTGAGCTCCATTTATGATTGAAAAATTATTAAGAACTACAATCTCAGAACCTGTCTCTTGGGATGGTATAACATTAAATTCTTCAGCTATAATTGTAATTCCATTATTGTAATACCAAAACC